>CAZULR010000216.1:0-2754 GCA_964621235.1 uncultured Acidimicrobiaceae bacterium | reverse complement strand
GTGAAGGCGAAGACCACGGCCACGGTGACGGTGATCCGGTCCAGGTTCTTCTCCACGACCGTCGATCCGGCGGCGGCCGAGCCGACGGAGCCGCCGAACATGTCCGACAGTCCGCCGCCCTTGCCGGAATGCATGAGGATGAGGAAGATGAGCGCGAGGCAGCAGAGGATCTGGAGCACGACGATGACGGCGGTCAGCACGGGATACCTCTCCTCGGGGTAGGGACCATCGCAGACGCTACCAAACTCAGCGACCGGGCCGTGCTGCAGCACGGACGATCCCGACGAATTCGGCGGCGTCCAGGCTGGCCCCACCGACCAGCAGTCCGTCCACGTCGGGGCAGGCCATGAGCTCTTCGGTGTTGTCCGCCTTGACCGATCCCCCGTACTGGATCCGGACCTGGGTGGCCTCCTCCTCCCCAACATGGGCGGCCACCACCCCCCGGATCCACGCACAGGCGTCCTGGGCGTCCTCCGGGGTCGCCGCCTGGCCCGTGCCGATGGCCCACACGGGCTCGTAGGCGATCACCATGCCCGGCACCGCCTCGGCGGGCACCGCCGTCAGCGCGGCCCCGACCTGGGACGACAGGCGCTCCTGGGTGAGTCCGATGTCCCGCTCGTCGATCGTCTCCCCCACGCAGCACACGGGCGTCATGCCGTTGCGCAGGACCGCCTTGAGCTTGGACGCCACCACGGCGTCGGTCTCGCCGAACAGGGCCCGTCGCTCGGAGTGGCCGACGATGACGTACTCGACGTGCAGCTTGGCCAGCATCACCGGACTGACCTCCCCCGTGAAGGCCCCGGCGTCGTCGGCCGCGCAGTTCTGGGCGCCGAGGGCGACGGGGATCCCCTCGCCCTCGAGCACCGACTGCACCGAGCGCAGGTCGGTGAAGGGCGGGTGCACCGAGACGTCGACCGGGCCCACATCGGCCGGTTGGAGTCGGAGGCCGAGATCCCGTGAGGCGTGGATCGCCTCGAGGTGGTCCAGGTGCATCTTCCAATTGCCGCTGATCAGCGGCCGACGCCCCGGGGTGGCGGCGCTCACCGGGCGCGGTGGCCGGGGGCGTTCGGTGCCCCCCGCAACGCGGCGAGGCCCGGCAGGTCGCCGAACTCGAGGAGCTCGAGCGACGCACCGCCTCCGGTGGAGATGAAGCTGATCCGATCGGCCAGGCCGAGCTCGTCGACCGCGGCGGCGCTGTCGCCACCGCCGACCACCGTGTAGCCGGGACAGGCGGCCACCGCGGCGGCCACGCCAGCGGTCCCGGCACAGAACCGCTGGTCCTCGAAGACCCCCATCGGCCCGTTCCACAGCACGGTGCCGGCCCCGGCGATGGCCTCGGAGTAGGCGGCCACCGTCTCGGGCCCGATGTCGAGTCCCTGCCACCCGTCGGGCACGTCGGCGCCGACCGTGCGTACCGTGCCGGTGGTGCAGTCGCAGCCGAACTCGGCGCCGGGTTCGAGCGCCACGATGTCGGTGGGCAGGTGGATCGGCGTGCCCGAGGCGAGCAGCTCCGCACACTCGTCGATCCGGTCGCGGTCGACCAGCGAGCCGCCGATGTCGTGCCCCTGGGCGGCGAGGAAGGTGAAGGCCATCCCCCCGCCCACCACCAGGGTGTCCACGTGGTGCAGGAGGGCCTTGAGCACACCGAGCTTGTCGGCCACCTTGGCGCCGCCCACCACGGCCACGAAGGGCCGCTCGGGCTGGCCCAGGAGCTTGCCCAGCGACTCGATCTCCTTCTGGAGCAGCAGGCCCGCGGCGCTCGGGAGGAACATCGGCGGACCGACCACCGAGGCGTGGCGGCGGTGGGACACGCCGAAGGCGTCATTGACGTAGGCGTCGTGGGAGTTGATCAGCTTCTCCACGAAGCCCGGGTCGTTGGCGGTCTCGCCCGGGTCGAAGCGCAGGTTCTCGAGCAGCTCGACCTGGGGGGCCAGCCGGGCCAGCTCGTCACGGACCGGGCCGAGCTCCCAGCGGGTGTCGGGCGCGCCCTTCGGGCGACCCAGGTGGGTGCAGGCCGTCACCCGGGCGCCGCGCGCGCCCAGGTACTCGATGGTCGGCAGCGCGGCCCGGATGCGGAAGTCGTCGGTCACGATGGCCGGCGCGTCGGCACAGGGACGGAGGGGGACGTTGAAATCCACCCGGACGAGGACGCTGGCCCCGTCGAGCTCGGGCAGATCCTCCAACAGGGGCAGGCCCCGGAGCAGAGGATTGGTACCGGGTTCGCTCATGTCATCGTCTCCCCTCGATGCGCTTCCACTCGTCCGCCGACGGTCCTCAGGCCCCGACGCCCACGACGAGGGACAGATCGACCAGCCGGTTGGCGTAGCCCCACTCGTTGTCGTACCACCCGCTGACCTTCACCAGGGTGACCCCCGAGGCCGACGGCATCACCATGGTCAGGCCGGCGTCGAAGGTGCACGAGGCGGGACTGCCCACGATGTCGCTCGAGACGATCGGGTCCTCGGTGTACACGAGGACCCTGGCGAGCGGCCCGGAGGACGCGGCGGCCCGGAAGGCGTCGTTGACCTGCTCGACGGTCACCTCGCCCGGGATGATCACGGTGAAGTCGGTGATCGACCCGTCGGGGATGGGCACCCGGAGGGCCGCTCCGTCGAGGCGGCCCTTCATGGACTCGAGGACAAGACTCGTGGCCCGTGCCGCCCCGGAGGACGCTGGCACGATGTTGACGGCGGCGGCCCGGGCCCGGCGGAGGTCCTTGTGGGGCAGGTCGAGCAGGTTCTGGTCGTTGGTGTA
>CAZULR010000215.1:0-4892 GCA_964621235.1 uncultured Acidimicrobiaceae bacterium | reverse complement strand
CGACGCCCTCGCGGCGGGCGGCGACGATCAGGTTGCGGGCGATGTCGAAGAACTCCGCCCGACTCGGCACGGCGGCGGCGGTGTGGGCCTGGCCACCGAGCCGGTCGTTGCGCTCGAAGAGCACCACCCGGTGGCCCCGTTCGGCGGCGGTCACGGCCGCTTGGAGCCCACCGGGGCCACCCCCCACCACGACGACCCGGCGCCGGCGGCGGGGACGGGGCACGTCGGCGGACTCGCGACCCGTGCGGGGGTTCTCGATGCACCCGAGCCAGCGGTTGAGTCCCATCCGGCCGACGCACTCCTGGTTGCACGACAGGCAGGTGCGGATGTCGGTGGCATGGCCCGAGCGGGCCTTGCCGGCGAAGTCCGCGTCGGCGATCTGCCCCCGGACCACGCCGACCAGGTCGCACACGCCATCGGCCAGCGCCCGGTCGGCCTGGAGCGGGTCCTTGAAGCGGCCGACTCCCACCACCGGCAGGTCGACAGCAGCCCGGATCGCACTGGGGATGAACAGGGCGTAGCCGGGCGGGACCTGCATGCTGGCTTCGATCATGTAGAGGGTGGCCGTGGCCACGCCGATCGACGTGTTGATGTAGTCGACCTGCCCGGTGGCCTCCACCATGCGGGCGACGGTCACCGCGTCCTCGATGCCCGTGCCTCCCTCGATGAGCTCGTCGCCGCAGATGCGAACGCCGAGGGCCCGGTCGGTGCCGATCGTGGACCGGACGGCGTCCACGATCTCGAGCAGCAGGCGGGCCCGGTTGGCCAACGGGCCGCCGTAGCCGTCGGTGCGGCGGTTCGTCGCCGGCGACAGGAACCCGCGCACGATCGACGAGTGGGAGCACTGCAGCTCGATGCCGTCGAAGCCGCCGGCGACGCAGTGGGCGGCGACGGTGGCGTAGCCGTCGATGATCTCGGCGATCTCGTGCTCCTCCACCGCCTTCGGGACCTCGCGGAACAACGGGTCGGGCACCGGGCTCGGCGCCCACACGGGCAGGCGCGAGTACATCGACGAGGCCTGTCCTCCGTTGTGGTTGATCTGGGCCAGGATCGGCGTGCCGTAGGCGTGGACGGCGTCCGTGATCCGCCGGTAGCCGTCGACCACCTCCGGGTGGAATCCGTGGATCAGCTTCTCGTAGGGCCAGTCCGTGGGATGCGTCGAGTGCTCCTCGGTGATGATCAGGCCCGCGCCGCCGGCCGCCCGGGCGGCATAGTAGGCGGCGTGCTGCTCGGTCGGCAGCCCGTCGGTGGCGTAGTTGGTGAGGTGGGCCGAGAACACGATGCGGTTGGCCACCGTCACCGGGCCGAGGCGCAGTGGGGTGAAGAGGTGCCGGTAACGGCCGCCGACGCTCATCGCGCCGACGCCCCGGCGTCGACGGTCATCGTGTGCCCGGTCACGTAGCGGGACTCGTCCGAGGCCAGGAACAGGACGGCGTTCGAGACGTCGTCGGGCCCGACGAGGTCGACCGGCAGCGAGTTGCGGAAGAGGGCGCCGACGTCGGGGTCGTCCTCGATGCGCTCGGTCAGGCCCACCATCCCGTTGAGCATCGGCGTGTCGACACCGGTGGGGTGGAGCGAGTTGACCCGGATGTGCTTCGAGGCCAGTTCGTTGGCCAGGCTGCGCATGATCCCCACGACACCGTGCTTGGACGCCACGTACGCGGTCAGGAACGGCTGGCCCTTCAGCCCCGCGGTCGAGCTGATGAGGATCATCGATCCGGCTCCCGCGTCCAGCAGGTGGGGGAGCGCGGCGGTGCACGTGTTCCAGACGCCGGTCAGGTTGATCCCCACCACCGTGTCCCACAGCGCAGGGGTCACCTCGTCCCACCGTCGGATGGCGCACACGCCGGCATTGGCCACCACGACGTCGAGCCGTCCCAGCTCCGACACCGCCTCGGACACCGCCGCGGCCATGCCGGCGGCGTCCCGGACGTCGACGGACCGGGTCACGACCTGTCCGCCGGCCTCCTCCACCAGCTGTGCCGTGGCGGCGAGTTCGTCGGCCGTGGCCGTGACGTAGTCGACCTCGTCGACCGGAGTGTCCAGGTCGAGGGCGATGACGTCCGCGCCCTCGGCGGCCATGCGGACGGCGTGGCTCCGGCCCTGCCCCCTCGCCGCGCCCGTGACCAGGGCCACCTTCCCGGCCAGTCGGCCGGCGGTCCGGTCATTCGTCGTCATCTGGTCGCTCCTGTCGGGGTGGGGATCCGTGAGGTGGGCGCCGACGCGCACAGGGCGAGGGCGAGACGCCGCCCCTCGAGCACGGCCTCCAGGACCGAGCGTGGCGCCACGCAGTCGCCGGCCCGCGCCGTACCGGGCCTCGCCAGGTAGAGGGACTCGTCGGGGAGGCGGTGGCCGCAGTCGACCACGACCGCGGCGAGCACCGTGCGCGTCGCTCCCGTCCACGGGTCCTCGAGGTGGGCCCGTCCGTCGGCCAGGCGGCGCAGCAGCGCTCGGAGCTCCCGCCGGACCCCGGCCCGCTGCAGGCGGGTGTTGGCGTCGGCCAGATCGCCCGTCAGCGACAGCAGGGTCCCGGCGATCTGGTCGGCCGTCACCAGCGCCACGTCCCGGCCCGCCTCGGCCAGCCACTCCGCCACCCCCACGCCGATCGGCCCGCCCACCGGGTCGTGCACGAGGACCGGGCCGTCAGGCAGGGCGTCCGTCCCCCCACCGAGGGCGGTGAGGGCGTCGACCACGAGCACCGTGCCGTCCCCCGGCACCGGGGGAGGCGCCGGTCGCCCGCCGGTGGCGAGCACGACCGCCGTGCCCGCGTCGCGGGCGGCGTCGAGGTCGGCGGCGGTCACCTCGGTCCCGGTGGTGACACGCACGCCGAGCCGCTCGCACTCGGATCCGAGCCACCGCGGCAGGGCGGAAAGGCGCCGACGCCCGGGTCCGACGGCCGCCGTCACCAGTGCGCCGCCGAGGTGGTCGGACCGCTCGACCACGCGGACGCGGTGGCCCCGGAGCGCGAGTACGCGGGCGCACTCGAGACCGGCCGGACCGGCACCCACGACGAGCGCGTCGACGTCCGGGTCCGGACCCTCGGGGCCCGGCGCTCCCGGGTCGACGTCGACGGTCTCGTGCCCGGACCGGGGCTCGCCGACACAGCTGACCAGGGGGTTGCGGTTGTCGCGGACCCGACACGCCTGGTTGCACAGGATGCACGGCCGCACCGTCGACGTCGCATCGGCGCGGACCTTGGCCACGAGGTCGGGGTCGGCGATCTGGGCCCGCGTCATCTCCACGAGGTCCGCGGTTCCGTCGGCCAGCGCCGAGTGGGCCATGGTCGGGTCCACCACGCTCCCCTGGAGCACGACGGGCACCCGGCCCTCCGCGGCGCGGCGCATGGCGGCGCACAGCCCCAGGTTGAACCCATCCGGGGAATGGGCGTCGGGTCGGTAGGCGGTCGACGAGTAGGGCCCGCCGCGGACGACGGTCAGCAGGTCGAGGGAGTCGGCCAGCGCCGCGACCTGTTCCGCCGCGTGCTCCGGGGTCACCCCCGCCCACGGGGCGAGTTCGTCGCACGACAGGCGCAGGCCGACGAGGTGGTCCGGCCCGACCGCCCGGCGCACGGCGGCGACGACCTCACGGGTGACCAGCAGCCGGTCCTGCCCGAAGTCGTCGTCGCGCTGGTTGGTGAGTCCCGAGTGGAACTGGCGGAGGACCGACAGCGGCCCGGCGTCGAGCTCCACGCCGTCGAGGCCGGCGTCGACGGCGATTCGTGCCGAGGAGGCGAACCCCTCGATGAGGGCGGTGATCTCGGGCCGCCCCATGGCCATGGGCAGCTCGCGGCTGACCACGTCGGCCACGGCGGACGGGGCCCACAGCACGGACTGGGAGTAGGCGCTCGAACCCTGACCGCCCGCGTGCCCGAGTCCGGCCAGCAGCACGGTCCCATGGGGACGGCAGGACTCCGCGATCGACCGCCAACCCGGCCCGCAGACGGCGGCCAGCGGGGCGCGTTCGTAGGGCCAGTCCGATGGGTGCACCGAGGCGGTCTCGGTGACGATCACACCGGCACCGCCCGCCGCCCGGGTGGCGTAGTAGGCGACGTGACGCGGACCGAGGGACCGGCCGTCCCCGAGGTTGGTCTCGTGGGGACCGAAGACCACCCGGGACGGCGCCGTGAGCGGCCCGAGTCCGACCGGCTCGACGAGCGCGCTCACCTGGAGGTCGGGGCGGAGCCGGGGATCGAGGAGGAGCCGGGGGCGAACCCGGCCAGCGGGTGCTCGTCGCAGCTGCGGTCGGGCCGCCGGTCCGGCGTGATGACGCGGGTCGTCAGGGCCACCGCCACCTTGCGGGGCCGGGACGAATGGTCGGGCGACGGCCGGGGCGTGGTCACCTCGCCGCGTGCGTCGAGCGCGTGCACGCCGTGGCCGAGGACGCACTCGGGGTCGGGGCCGTCCAATGGGAGCCCCGTGAAGAACTTGGCCGCCATGCAGCCGCCCCGGCAGGCGTCGAAGTGACCGCACGAGCTGCAGGCGCCCGCGCTCTGCGGCTCCCGGAGCTCGAGGAACAGGTCGGACTCGCGCCACACCGCGGTGAACCCTCCGGCGTCGCGTACGTTGCCGGCCAGGAATTCGTCGTGGATGGCGAACGGGCAGGCGTAGACGTCGCCCACGGGGTCGACCAGGCACACCACCCGACCGGCGCCACAGAGGTTGAGCCCGGGCAGGGCGTCGCCGTAGGCGGCCAGGTGGAAGAAGGAGTCGCCCGTGAGCACCTCCTCGCCGCGCCGGACGAGCCAGTCGTAGAGCTGTCGCTGCTGGTCGGCGGTGGGATGGAGGTCGTCCCAGACGTCGGCGCCCCGGCCGGACGGGCGCAGGCGGGTCAGCCGCAACTGCGCCCCGTACCGGTCGGCGATCGCCTTGAAGGCGTCGAGCTGCCCGACGTTG
>CAZULR010000214.1:0-4900 GCA_964621235.1 uncultured Acidimicrobiaceae bacterium | reverse complement strand
CCCTGCTCGGCCCAGTCGCTGATCATCAGCACGAAGTAGAGGAGGTTGAGGAGGATGCTGCAGACCAGCGCGATCGGCGTCAGGAAGCCCAGGACCAGGCCGAGCCCGAGGGCCAGCTCCGAGAACACGACGATGTACGCCATGGGGATCGGGTGTGGCCGGACGACCTTGTCGAAGCCCGACTTGACGAAGCCCCACTTGTGCTTCTCGGCGACGGAGCCGCCCCACTCGATGCCGGACCCCCGCTTGAGCCATCCCCCGAGGTCCTTGTGGGCGAAGCTCTTGATCCACCAGAGGCCGAGGCCGATGCGCAGCACGGCCATCCAGTCGGCGTACGTGGACGCGGGCAGGAGGTGGGTCTCACCGATCATGTGCACCTCGCAGTTCTAGCATCTCGACGTCCGGAAACAGAACCCGTTCCAGTCGTCGACGGGTGGCCTACCAGCCCCGGAACACCGGCGGCCGCCGCTCGGCGAAGGCGGTCAGGCCCTCGCGGCAGTCCTCGGTTCCCGTCACCAGCTCCTGGCCCACAGCCTCGTCCCACAGGGCGGTGGCCCGGTCGGTGTCGAGCGCCCGGTTGGTCAGGTACTTGGCCACGCCGATGGCCTTGGTCGGGGCGACCGCCAGCCGCGCCGCCCACGCCGCCACCTCGGCGTCGAGCTCGGCACGCGGGACCACCTTGTTGACGATCCCGAGGCGCTCGGCCTCACGAGCGGGCACGTCGTCCCCGAAGAAGAACAGCTCCTTGGCCTTCTGCGGCCCGACCAGCCGGGCCAGTAGGTAGGCACCCCCGGCGTCGGGGGCGATCCCCCGCCGGACGAAGACCTCGATGAACTTGGCCTCCTCGGCGGCCAGCACCAGGTCACAGGCGAGCGCCAGGTGCATCCCACCGCCGGCGGCGGTGGCGTTGACGGCGGCGATCACCGGCTTCTCGCAGTCGAGGACGGCCGCCACCAGGCGTTGCCATCCGGTGCGGATGAGGCGGGCGGCATCGCCCACGGCCCGGTCGGGGGCACCTTCGGGACGGGGGAGCCCGGGCCCCGAGGACCGCAGGTCGGCGCCGGTGCAGAAGCCCTTCTCCCCGCTCCCGGTCAGCACGACGACCCGGATGCCGAGGTCGGCCGAGGCCTCCTCGAGCCACACCACCACCTGGTCCCGCATGGCGGCGGTGAGGGCGTTGCCGGCCTCCGGCCGGTTGAGGGTGATCCAGGCGACACCGTCATCCACCCGACGCAGCACGGCGGCGTCGGCGGGCGACCCCTCGGACGCGGCCGCCATCAGATGCGGTGGATGATGTTCATGCGCGACGTGCACACCGGCTCGCCCGACGCCTGGTCGCTCCAGGCCGTCTCGACCACGACGAAGGTCATCACCTTGCCCTTGGACTCCTTGCGGTAGGCGTCCACGACGGTGCCCCTGCCCTCCAGCACGTCACCGGCGTAGACCGGCCGGTGGTAGGTGAATTCCTGCTCGCCGTGGAGGATGAGCCCGCCCTTGGCCATCAGCGGCCCGAGGACCGCCCCCATCGGGTTGCCCTTCGGCGCGTCGCCGGTCTGGAGCTCGGGGAAGGCACCGAAGTTCCCCATTACGAACGGGTAGGTCGGAGGTGCCGGGATGCCGGCGAGTCCCGCCGCGGCGGCCGCCCGGGGGTCGCGGTACTCCGGGCTGGTGTCCTTCACCGCGGCGGCGAACTCCGCCAGCTTGCCGCGCTCCACGGTCACCACCGTCGTTCCGGTCGGCGTGCCGATGATGGTGCTCAGGTCGTCGTCGGTCACGTGCAGTCCCTCCGAGGTCGTCGGCCACCCTCGAGGGTGGACGCCCGGGAGACTAGCGCGGTGGCCCGGACGCGGGCCGGGGCGACCGTCCCCGGTCCGGCGGTCAGGTGGACGGCCGGGCTCCCACCCGGTCGTCCGGGAGCAGGTCGGACAACGACCGCCGGTCGAGCTTGCCCAGGACGGTGACCGGCAGCTCATCGGCGAAGCCGATGTACTCGGGAACCTTGAAGGACGCCAGCCGCGACGCGCAGTGGGCGGCGAGCTCGTCGGCCGAGACGGATCCCGCGGCCACGACCACCGCCCCCACCCGCTCCCCGAGCTCCGCGTCGGGCACCCCGACGACCGCGGCGTCGCGCACGGCGGGATGGGCGCGTAGCGCCTCTTCCACCTCGATCGGCCCGAGCTTCTCGCCACCTCGGTTGATCACGTCGGAGAGTCGACCGGACAGGAACAGGAAGCCTTCCTCGTCCTGCCATCCGGTGTCCCCGGTCGCCAGCCAGTCCGCGGTCGTGTTCTGTGCGGCGCGCACCCAGAACTCGCCGGGCTCCCCGGGCACGACGGGGTCACCGGAGACCGGGTCCACGATGCGCAGCTCGACACCGGCCAGGGGTCGTCCGACGGAGCCGAACCGGTCGCCGCGCCGGTGGTCGTCGGGGGTCAGCGAGGCGTAGGCACCGAGCGTCTCGGTCTGGCCGAACGTGTTGGCGAAGTCCACCCCGGGCAGCTCGGCCATGGCCCGACGGACGAGTTCGGCCGACGCCGGGGCCGCGCCGTAGCTCAACGACCGCAGCGAGCTGAGGTCGGTGTCGTCGAACCTCGGGTGATCGAGGATCCGGACCAGCATCGTCGGCACCACGAAGGTCTGGTGCACGCCGTGTCGCTCCACCAGCTCGAGCCAGGTCCCGGCGTCGAACTTCGGGAGCAGGACCAGCTTCTTGCCCTGGTGCAGGGAGACGAACAGGCCGAGGGTCCCGCCGATGTGGAAGATGGGCGCGGACATCATGTCCACGGCCTGGTCCGCTCCAGGATCGATGGGCCTGGTCCAGTAGGCCAGCCGGTCGGCCACCACGCCGTGGCTGATGGCCACGGGCTTGGGAAGTCCAGTCGTGCCGCTGGTGAACAGCACGAGGGCGGTGTCCTCGCGCCCGCCGACCGACGGACGTGCCCACTCCTCGGCGTCGATAACGTCGGACCAGCCCAGCACCGGGCCCTCGACCGCCTCCCCGAGCCCTTCGGCGAACGGTGCGCCCGCCATCCCCACCCGTGCCCCGACGAGTCCGACGAGCTGCCGGAGCTCGCCGGCCGTCAGGTAGGCGTTCATCTGGGCCGTCGCCGCCCCCAGCCGGGCCGCGGCCAGGATGGTGGCCACCGGAAGGGCGCCCGCCACGTCCACCAGGGCGACGGTGTCCCCGTGGCCCACCCCCGCACCGACGAGCGCCGTCGCGACGCGTCGGATCAGCGACTCCAACTCCCGGTAGGTGGTGGCCTCGGCCCCGGCGATCAGGGCGATCCGATCCGGGACGGCCCCGAGCGCAGGATCGGTGAGATGCCCGACGTTCACGTGGACCCCCGCCCCCCGTCGTCCATCTAGGGCACCTCGGCCTGGACGTGCGCGGCCAACCGCTCGGAACGCGACCGGGTGGAGAGGAGCTCGGAGAACTGGTCGTCCTCGCCCCGCAGGCCCGAGATCAGCGGCGAGTGGGCCAGCGAGATGGCCCCGGCGAACATGATCAGCAGCGAGATGGCCTCGAGGGGGCCGTAGGCCCCGGCGGTGCGCAGGTCGTCGCCGAAGAGCCCGATGCCGATGGCCAGGCTGGCCAGGGGGTCGACCATGACCAGCGCGGTCTGCGAGGCGGCGATCGGCCCGGCGTGGAACGCGTTCTGGGCCAGGAACACCGAGGCCAGGCCACAGCCGGCAAGGGCATAGGTCTGCCAGTGCTCGAACATCTGGGTCCAATCGCCCGCCACCACGTCACCGACCGACTTGATCAGGGCGGCCGTGAAGGCGAACCCGACGGCTCCGGCGGCGCCGAACATCGCGGCCCGCCACCAGCGGGGGCCCCGGAGCGCGAGGAGCACGGTGACCACCACGACGCCGCCGCAGACGGAGCCGGCGATCAGCCAGCTCAGGTTGGAGGGGGCCGACGCCCCGGCCGTCGGCTGGGCGGCGATCAGGAATCCGGCCAGACCGCCGGCGGCGGCGAACGCCCCCAACCACTCCCGGGAGGTGATGGGGAACCGGAACCACGTGGCCAGGATCAGGACCAGGAGGAGGAGCTCCGTGGTGAGGATGGGCTGGACCTGGCTGAGATCGCCCAGGTGCAGGGCGACGGCCTGGCACAAGAACGACCCCACCATCACGGCGAAGCCGACCAGCCAGACCCCGCGCCGGATCGCGTGGGTCATCAGGCTCAGCCGCAGCGTGGAGTCCTCGGGGGCGTCCTCGACCCCCATGCGTTGCAGGATGCTCGTCACCGCGTTGGCCAGCGCCGCCGCCAGGGCCAGGACGTAGACCATCTGCGCCTCCCCTACTGCTACCGCTCTTCGCCTGCTACCGCTCTTCGATCTCCACCGGGGGCACCGTCCGGAGAAACCTCCGTCCGACCTCTGCCCCGCTACGCCCGGCGAGGCCAGTTTACGGGCCTGGCTCTGAAGAGCGTGCACCCGTGGATCGGGTCGGCACGCGTCCGCCGGTCAGCCGACGCGTGGCGACCGCACGGGTCGACGCGTGGCGACCGCACGGGCCGGCCCGTGCCGTCACGGGCCGAGGAACTCGTCGGCGAAGCGACCGATGGACTCCAGCGCGTCCGACGTCCTCCGCCACGGCCGGACGAACACCCGGTCGACGCCGGCCCGGACGCAGCGCTCGATGGCCGCCGCATCGGCCCCGGGCGCCGACAGGGTGATCTCGGTGCGCCCGGACCGACCCGCGCGTTCCCGCAGCTCCGCCAGCAGGGCCACCTTGGTGGGGATCTCGTCCACGCTGTGGTTCATCGGGATCCACCCGTCGCCGACGGTGGCCGCCCGTCGCAGCGCGGCCGGTCCGTCGCCCCCGATGTGCAGGGGTGGACCGGGACGCTGGACCGGCTTGGGCTCGAACATCACCGGGTCGAAGTCGAAGAACC
>CAZULR010000213.1:0-4913 GCA_964621235.1 uncultured Acidimicrobiaceae bacterium | reverse complement strand
CTTCCCAAGCTGGACACGCGGGTTCGATTCCCGTCACCCGCTCTGCGGTCCGCCCCCGTCCAGCGGTGGTTTCCATCCGGTGAGTCGATCCGATGGAGGCCGGACTCCCGGCCGCGTGCCCCCAGCGTACTCCTTTACCCTTGACGGAGCCCTTGTCTCGGCTCCTCGGATCCGAGGGAGTCCGGCGCTCGCGAGGGCAACCGGATGTCGGGCTGGCCGTTGCAGGCGTCGTCCGTGTCCCGTGTACGGCGGCGGAGACAGTCCGGCCGTCTGCTCCAGCACCCTCGGCGTCCACCGCCGTCCCCGGGAAGATCACTAGCGGGAGTCGGCCTCCAGCTGGGCCGATAATTTCGCGCCCATCGTCGTTCGGCCCACTCGAATCGTGCCTGGCTGGCGACTCGAGTGTGAGGAGACTCGTGCCGGTGCCCGTCAGTTCGCTGGTGACCGAAGAGTCCGAGGTGCACCTGCGACCGGGAGGCCAGGTCGCAGCTGACTGACAATGTTGCAACGTTTTGAAGGTACCTACGCATGTAGGTAGTGAATGATCGATTCCCGCGTGCAACGGAGGGACAAGGAGACAATGGGCCGGCTTGCATCGCTGTTGTCACGGACGCCCCCCGACCGTTCAACCGGTCAGGGAGCCCGCGCGCTGGCCGGGTGGGCGCCGACAGCGCCGCACGTCTCTCCGGCGGGAGCTCCCTGGTGGCGCCGCGCTGCAATGCTGACCTTCCTACTGGCGGTCTGCGCTGCCGCCGGTTGCACCACTGCCCCACGCGCGACGTCCAGTGCTCCCCGCACTGAGTCGACGAGCTCACTTGGTCACCTGCCGGCGAGCCAGGAGCAGACGGTAGAGGAGATCGCGCCATCGGGGGACATCGCCCGCGTGATGGCCATGCGGGATTCCATCCTCGGCTCCTCTCCGGTACCGGGGTCAGACCATGCCTTCACCGTTGCCGGTAGCCCCATGATCGGAACCGGTGACAAGTCGAGGACAACGGTCGTCCCGGGTCAGCCGTTGTCCACCGCTCGCACTGCGTACTCGGCCTGCGTCTTCTACGCGGGCACGGGACTGCCGAACGGAACCGGGATCGACTCCGACTGCGAGCCGGTGTCCGATGGCAGTGCCAGGACCGGGTCGCCCGTCCTGATGATTCCGGGCTGGCCCACACCGAGGGTGGACGTCTATGTCTGGTCCCACCTGCCGCAGGCGGTTCAGACCGTCACGTACTCCTACCAAGGTCACGACCGGACATGGGTCACCGCCGTCGACCACACGGCATTGGTGTCGGTTCCCCGACCCTCCGCCTTCGATGGCTCCTACGAGCAGTGGCACTCTGCCCCCTTTCCGCTGCTCCAGTCCTACGACGACCACCACCACCTCGTCGCTGCGCAATATGCACCCCGAGTCGGTGGAGACATCGTTCCCAAGGTCCATTGACTACGGAGCCTCGGAGTGGACCAGAGGTCGGGAACCTGTCGAATTCCGAAGCCGACGTGGTCAGCGACGGACCTGGTGGCCTCACGACTGCGAGGTCCAGGGCCACCAGGTCCGGGGACTCATACGACTCGTTCGAAGACCTGTACCGGGCGATCTGGCCGGGGGCGGTCCGCTTGGCCTGGTTGCTCAGCGGCAGCCGCGAGATGGCGGAGGACATCGTGCACGACGCCTTCCTTCGGGTCGAGTCAACCTGGCAGGAACTCGCCGACCCACCTCCCTATATCCGTCGGATGGTGATCAACGGAGTCAGGTCCGAGCATCGTCACGCCCAAGTCGAGCGCCGACATCGGCCAGACCCACCCGACCCGGCCGTTGACCCCGACGTGGAGGAGGTCTGGAATGTCGTGGCACAACTACCTGATCGCGAGCGAGCCGCGCTTGTCTTGCGCTTCTACCTCGACATGACCGTCGACCAGGTGGCCGATCATCTCTCGTGTCCGTCCGGAACGGCGAAATCGTTGATCCACCGTGGGATTTCCCACCTCCGGGAGCAGGTGACGCCATGAGTGAATTCACTCTGGAAGAACGGGTCCGGAGCACCTTCGTGGCGATCGGACGGAGCGTCCCGGACTCGCCGCCGACGACGTGGACCGAGGCCAAGGAAGCGCGGGGTGCAGCTACCGAATCGGGTCGAGTGTCAACGATCGTGCCGATGTGGCGTCGGAGGTCGGGCCGGACGTTGCTCTCGATCGGGATCGCCGTGGGTCTTGTCGGAGCGGGTACGGCTGCCGCGGCAGCATCGGGAGCCTTCACTACCCGGGCCACCAAGGTGTTCCGGCGCATCGCAGCGATCCCGGAGCCGGCCTCATGGGGCCGGCTACCGGGATTCGACCCGAAGAAGGTGCACTTCGAACTCACCAATCCGGCCCCCGAGGGCACCACGGTGAGTCTCTGGTCCTATCAGGTGACGCCCGACTTCAGCTGCACGGTGATCCTGGAATCGAGTCCCGGCGAGCCCACATTCCCGGGCAAACCATCCACTGCCGGTGGTGGATGCGGAGGCGTGGTGCCCGGACAGCAGACAGCGGCGACCACGCTCCCCCCGCTTCCGAATCCGACGTATGGCTCGTACGGAAGCATCTGGCGTTCGCGGAAGGGGAATCTGTACATGCTGGAAGGCGGGACGGCCCCGATGGCGGCACGTCGCCTCGTACTCACGTACGCCGATGGAGCCACCGCCTCGTTCGGGGTTCACGATGGCTATTGGGTGGGAGTGATCCCCTACGATCAAGCCGTGGCCAGCTTCACCGGTGTCTTCTTCGATGCCACGGGCGGCCAGCTCCCCGGGTCGGAGGAAGACCCGTGAGCGGCTGTGGTGGGACCCGGGAAGCCGGGATCTGCCCGGGGCGATGGGGACCTCTTCGCCGGGCGAGCACGATGGCGGGGCCCACCGCGTGCGGGCACGTGAGGAAGGGGCATTGTCAATCCGATGCCGAGGTCATTCTCGACTCAGGGTCGGTGTCCTGGCCAGTGGGTCAGGGTCCCCACCCATCCCACCGAGCATCTCCGCCACGCCATTGCTCACCGCAATCCTGAGCGCTGACAGGACATCTTCGCTCAGCGGGCCTGAGCAGGCGACTTTTATCGGAGTCGCGCTCCCCTCGGGATTCGAGTACTGGGTCTGCTGCACGATCCGGTGACAGGTTGTCGCCTATTCGCGCAGCAGACCCGGGCGACATCCAGGAGGGCTGCATGGCATGGACGCGTCAGGGGTCGTTCTGCGAGTGGAAGGGCACGGCCCACTACTACGGCGTCGTCGTGGGGGGACGCCGTGGCCCCGTCCGCCGCCTGGGGCTACGACCATCCGAGCCCCGCCTTCGCCGCCATCGCCGGCGACGTCGCGTTCTCCACCGCCCCGATGGACCGGTGCCTGGTGGGTGACGAGGTGGTCGAACCCCAGCCGGGGGACTTCTACGGCGGTTGGGTCACGGCCGGGATCGTGGGACCGTGCAAGGGCGACCCCGGGGACCGAGGGCTGGTGCGCGGTACGGGCCGTGCGTCCCCCTGCCACCGTTCGGTCTGAGCCGGGCGGCTCCGCTCAGTCCTCGACCGGGTACACGTCCCGGGCGTAGTCGTCGACGCGGTCGACCGGTAGGCGGAAGTACAGGGCTGTGTAGTACACGACCAGGCTCCAGGCGGCCACGACCAGCAGGTCAACGTAGAAGGGGATGACGTTGCGGCCGCCCCCGAACTGGCCGAGGTAGGAGATCAGGGCCATGCCGGCCAGGTACGGCCAGAGCCACAGGGCCGCGGTCCAGTCCATCGGTGGGTGGACGGGATTGGCGTGGAGCACCCGCGAGATGCCCATGAGCACGTAGCCGAGGATGACCGCCACGTACAGCTTCCAGTCGACCTCCCACCCGCTCCAGTAGATGATCCAGTTGGCGGCGATGAACGAGGCGGGCGCCACCAGCCACGCCGCCGGCAGGCGGTACGAACGGGGCAGGTCGGGCTTCTGCTTACGCAGGGCCCCGAGGGCGAGCGGTGCGCCGGCGTACATGAGCACGGTCGCCGACGTGATGAATCCCACCAGGCTCTGCCATCCCGGGAAGGGCAGGAACAGGACGAGTCCCATGATGAAGGCGAAGATCAGGCCGTAGATCGGGACCTGGGTGCGCGGCGTGGTGCGTTCGAACACCTCGGGCACCTGACCGTTCTTGCTCATCCCGTAGGTGAGGCGGGCGGTCGTCGTGGTGTAGACGAGTCCGGTGCCGATCGGGGCGATGATGGCGTCGGCGTAGAGGATGTAGGCCAGCCAGGCCAGTCCGAGGTCCTTGGCCAACCCGGCGAACGGGCCGAAGATCCCCTCGAAACTGACGTTGTGCCAACCCCTCGCCAGGGCCGAGTGGGGGAGTGCGCCGATGAACACCACCTGGAGGAGCAGGTAGATGGTGGCGCCGATCGCCATCGACCCGATGACGGCGCGGGGGATGTCCCGCTGGGGGTTGCGGCTCTCCCCGCCGAGCTGGACCGCCTGCTCGAAACCGACGAGGGAGAACACGGCTCCGCCGAGACTCACCGCCTCGAGGATGCCGCGGGTCCCGTAAGGGGCGAACCCGTGGCTGGTGAAGTTCGACGCGTCGAAGTGCCGCGCGAAGAGCACGATGATGGTGAGGGTGGGGATCAGCACCTTCCAGGTGGTGATGGCGTTGTTGGCCTGGGTCAGGCGGCGGATACCGAACAGGTTCAGGATCGTGAACGCACCCATCATCACGACGGCGGCCAGATAGCCCCAGCCGGTCAGCACCACGGTGCCGTTGACCGTGTGGGTCAGGCCGTGGACGTAGTTCGATGAGTACTGGAGCGCCGCCTCCACCTCGATCGGCGCGGTTCCGGCGGCCTGCAGCCAGGAGAACCAGCCGAACGAGGCACCGGCCAGGTTGCCGAAGGCGTAGTGGGGGAACCGGGCCGTCCC
>CAZULR010000212.1:0-4933 GCA_964621235.1 uncultured Acidimicrobiaceae bacterium | reverse complement strand
TCACCTACATGACCACGGTGGTCCTGGTCATCGCCGCCGACGCCTTCCTGATCGGGGCCGCGATCCGCCACGTGTTGCACGAGCCGGCCGTCCTCGCCTACTTGTGGATCGCCGTCCTGCTCGGACTGGCCCTCGCCGCCAACCTCCGCGGGGTTCGGATGGCGGGCTGGCTCCAGACCCTCGTGACCTACACCGTCCTGGCCGGGACGGCGGTGCTGTCCGTGGTGGCGATCTTCCATCACGGCCACGCGTTCCATCAGCCGTTCGACCTCTTCGGCAATGGTGCGTTCTCGGGAATCCAGGCCATCGCCTTCGCCCTCTTCCTCTACGCCGCCTTCGAGTGGGTCACCACCACGGCGGAGGAGGCCCGGACCCCCCGGGTCATCACCCGGGCGTTGTTCATCGCTCCGCTACTGATCTGGCTGGTGGCGACGCTCTTCGTTCTGGCCCTGTCGCACCTGGTGCCATTCGCCGTGCTCCACCACAGCGCCTACCCGCAGCTGCTGATGGGCAAGGCCGCGCTCGGGACCATCGGAGAGCTCTGGATGCTGGCCCTCACGGTGCTGACGGCGCTGAACACCTTCAACGGCGGATTCCTGGTCGCCTCGCGGTTCATCTACGCCGCCGCCCGGGAGAACACGCTGCCGCGCCAGTTCGCCAAGCTCAACCTCAACGCCGTGCCGTGGCTCGCCGTCTGTGTCCTGGCCGGCGTGTCAGCCGTCGTGGCCGCGCTGGTCTTCGCCACCGGCCAGTGGCTGCTGCTGGTCGCCGTCGGCGCCGCCATCGAGGCCGCCATCTATGCGCTGGGGTCGATCTGCCTCCTCCTGCTCCGCCGGCGCGAGACCCGTGAGCGCCCGTTCCGGCTCGTCGCCGGGCGACCACTGGCCACGTTCGGCGCCGTGCTCTTCACGGTGATGTTCCTGGCCACGGGACTGTCTGACCCGAAGCACCCGAGTCACCTGTCCGTGGTCCCGTTGGCGGTGATCGTGGTGCTCGGCGCCCTGTCGGTCGCCTACGTGCTGCTCTACGTCCCGAGATTGCAGGCGGCGGCTGCGGCGCGGGCGGCGACCAACCGACCGAGGCGGCGTCCGCCGCGACCCGTGCCGGCCGGCGCGGACAGCGCGCCCGCGGTGCCACCCGGCGGGACCTCGACCACCGCGCCCGGGGCACTGCCGCCGGTCGGGCCGGCAGCCGACGCCTGAGCACGTCCCGTTGTCGGGGGCCGTCGGCCGGGTGGTCCGGTAGCCTCCGGCCATGGACGGCGACCCCTCGCAGGTGAAGGTCCCCGGGCTCGAGCCGGTGTTCCGGCACCTCGACGATCCGGACGTGCCGTGGCAGCAGGTGCGCTCGGTGCGCCGGGCCGACGGCACCGTGGCCTCGGTGTGGGAGAAGTGGCTCGCCTTCTCGGCCGAGCCCCTGTACCTCTCCCTCTACGCCAAGTGGGACCCCGGGGTCATCCAGCGCCGTCACGGGCACCTCAGTCCCCACGTGCTGATGGTCCTGGAGGGTGAGATCCTCTGCGGGGACCGTCCCTGCCCGGCGGGCACCCACATCGAACTCCCCCTCGGGGCCGCTTTCGGTCCCTTCGTCGCCGGCTCCGAGGGCGCGACCCTCTTCGAGGTGATGCTGGGCGACCCGAGGGGATGGGGCGACGACCCCGACTCCTTCGAGGCTGCGCTCGCCCGGCACGGGGCGGAGGCGCTGCCCGATCCACCCATCGACCTGCCCGAGTGGCTCCAGGACCAGCGCGACCGCTGGATCGCCGACTGAACGGTCATCGTCCGGGACCCGATGCCGCCGGGCTTGTCGGCCGGTCACGGGGGTGGATGTCAGGGCTATCGTGGGAACCGGTGATCGAGATCCTGCGATTCCGCCTGCGGACCGGAGCCGACGAGGAGGCGTTCGTAGCGGCGGACAAGCGTCTCCAGGCGGAGTTCGCCTACCACCAGCCCGGACTCCTGCGTCGCACCGTGGCCAGGGGGGAGGGCCCGGAGTGGGTCGTCCTCTCGCTGTGGGCCACACCGGACTCGGCCGATGCCGGCGACGCGTTGTGGGCTCCGGACGACGCCTGTCGGGCCTTCCGCTCGTTTATCGACGCCGGGACGGTGCGCTCCGAGCGCTTCGACGAGCTGGACTGAGGCGCTACTGCTGCACCAGGCCCACCGCGTTCCCTTCCGGGTCGGCGATGAACGCCACGGTCGGCCCGTCGGGAAGATCGAACGGCTCGACGGTGACGTAGGCGCCCAGTTCGCGGGCCAGGGCCAGTGAGGCGGCGAGGTCGAGCACCTGGACATAGAGGACCACGGCACCCGCGTCGCCGGCCCGGATGTGTCCCGATGGCCCCGGCTCCGGACCGCCGAGGCCGGCCGGCACCTGCATCAGGGCCCCGTCCCCGATGTCCCAGTTGAACATCCGGCGGTAGAACGCCGCCTGTGCGGGAGCGTCACGCGCCACGATCTCCCAGTGGACGATCGGCCTTGCCCAGTCGCTCCCCATCCGTCGCCTCCGTGGATCGTCCGCTCCTTTGCCACCGTACCGGTCGGCCGTCCTGAGCGGGCGGGCGTGGAGGGGCGGGACCGGCGGGCCCGTCGGATCGCCCGTCAGCCACCGGCCGGATAGCTTCTCCCCATGCCGCCGGTTCAGACGCCTCCCGGTATCTCGGACATCTGGCTGTTCTCGAACTGCACGAAGTCGGAGCTGCGGGCCATCCGGTCCTCCGCCACCCCCGCGTCGCTCGTGTCCGGCCAACTGGTGATCAAGGAGGGGGAGCCGGGCACCTACTTCTTCGTGATCGTCAGCGGCGCCGCCGAAGTGCGGCGCAAGGGGCGTCCCGTCGCCCACCTGGGCCAGGGCGCCTACTTCGGCGAGCTGTCGCTCCTCGACCGCGGGCCCCATGCCGCGTCGGTCGTCTGCACGTCGGACGTGGAGCTCCTTGTCGTGTCGCGCCGGGACTTCGACAAGGTGCTGCTGTCAGTGCCGACCATCGCCCGCAAGATCATGCGGACCATGGCGTCGCGCCTCGCGGAGGCCGACGGTCGCTCCTACTGCTGACGGACCGGACGCCCCCTGTCGACCGGCCGGTCAGTCCGGCACGACCACCGCTCGGCCCCGGAGGGTGCCGGCCTCCATGGCCTCGTAGGCCTCGGCCACCCGGTCGAGGGGGAAGAGGTCGACGTCGGACCGGATGCGCCCCGAGTCGGCCAACGCGATCACGTCGAGGGCGTCGGCGATGGTCGACGCCTGGAAGGTGAATACCTCGCCGTCCTTCGGCAGGAAGTCGTACAGGCTCACGTCGGGAAGGCCGCCCTGGCCGGCGCCGATGAGCGCGAACGCCCCACCCCGCCGGGTCGACCGGAGCCCGGCACGGATCGTCGGACCGGTGCCCACGAAGTCGAACACGGCGTCGGCGCCGTCACCGGTGAGGGCGAGGACCTCGCCGGCGGTGTCGCGGTCGACGCCCTGCAGGGTGACGTGGGCGCCCAGCTCGGCGGCGTAGGCCAGCCGTTCGGGCACCGGGTCGATGGCGACCACGCGGGCCGACGTCAGCGCCAGGAGGTGCTGCACGGCGAAGCTGCCGAGGCCGCCGGCACCGATCACCACGGCCGTGCCGCCCGGGTGGATCCGGGGGAGGGCCCGCTTCACCGCGTGGTAGCTCGTGGCGCCGGCATCGGTGAGCGGCCCGGCGCTCACCGGATCGAGCGTCCTGAGCTTGACCAGCTCTCGCGTGCTCGATACGAGAACGAAGCCGGCCAGTCCGCCGTCGCGGCCGTAGCCGCGTCCGACGAGGGAGTCGGCGCAGTTGTTGTCCTCGCCGCGGACGCAGAACGGGCAGTGGCCGCACGAACTCGGCGAGATCACGGCGACCGGATCGCCCTCGGCGAATCCGCTGACGCCGGCCCCGAGGGCGGCCACCCGGCCGCCGATCTCGTGGCCGAGGGTGAAGGGAACCTTCCAGCCGATCGACTCGCCGATGGCCCCGGGCATCTGACTCATCAGGGCGTCGGAGTGGCACAGGCCGTTGCCGGCCACGGCCACCAGGACCGCACCGGGGCCGGGTTCCGGCACCGGTGCCTCCACGAGCTCGGGGGCGTGCTCCCATTCGACGATGCGGTACGCCTTCATCGTGTCTCCCATGTCGCCGATTCTGGCACCCCGGTGGACGACGACGTGCGGGGGCGGTGCGACGGAACGACGAGTACGTTCTCTGTGGTGGCACCTCCCGAGTCCCGGCTCGACTGCGCCGCGGCGAACCCCGCCGTGTCCGTCCGACGTTCCGTACCGACCGTGTCCTCCCGGGACCGCTGACGGTCTCCGGTGGACGTCCTCCTCTTCGTCCTCGGCCTCCTGATCGTCCTCGGCACGGTCACCAGTGTCCTGTTCACCCTGGTGCTGCCCCGTCAGCCGGCCGGGATCCAACGGGTGACGCTGCTCGTCAACCGGAGTGTGCGCCTGGCGTTCGTGGCCCTGTCGCGCCTGGCCCGGACCTACGAGGCGAAGGACGCCATCCTGGCCCCGACGGCCCCGGTGGCCCTGCTCGTGCAGCTCCTGTTCTGGGCGGTGGCACTGGCGCTGGGATTCGGGCTGATGCTGTACGCCGGGGTCCACTCCTTCGGTGACGGCCTCCTGCAGGCCCTGACGGCGCTCTTCACGGTCGGGGCCGTCCACATCGGCGGACGCCCGGACGAGGGGATCGACATCGCAGTGGGCGCCGTCTGGGTGGTGATCGTGGCCCTCCAGATCGCCTACCTCCCCGCCCTGTACAGCTCCTACAGCACGCGGGAGAGCCTCGTCGCCCTGCTCGAGGGCCGTGCCGGTCAGCCGGCCTGGGGCCCGGAGCTGCTCGCCCGGCACCAGCTCGTCGGGATCACCGACACCCTCCCGCAGCTCTACCAGGAGTGGGAGGTGTGGTCCGCCGACGTCGCCGAGAGCCACA
>CAZULR010000211.1:0-4948 GCA_964621235.1 uncultured Acidimicrobiaceae bacterium | reverse complement strand
TAGATGTAGGTGCCCCGGGCCACGTACTCCTTCAGGATGTCGTTCTGGATGGTGCCGCCGAGCAGCGCAGGGTCGACCCCGTTCTCCTCGGCCACCAGTTGGTAGAAGAGCAGGAGGACGGCGGCCGTGGCGTTGATGGTCATCGACGTGGTCACCTTGTCGAGTGGGAGGCCGGCCAACAGGAGCCGCATGTCGGCCATCGAGTCGATGGCCACCCCCACTTTCCCCACCTCGCCCTCCGAGCGCGGATGGTCGGAGTCGTAGCCCATCTGGGTGGGCAGGTCGAAGGCGCAGGACAGCCCGGTCTGGCCGGCGTCGAGGAGGAATTTGAACCGCTCGTTCGTGGCCTCGGCCGTGCCGAAGCCGGCGTACTGGCGCATCGTCCACAGCCGGCCCCGGTACATGTCGGCGCGGATGCCACGGGTGTAGGGGAACGAGCCCGGTTCACCGAGCCTGGTCTCCGGATCCCACCCGGCGAGGTCGGCTGGCCCGTAGACCTGGTTGATCGTGATCCCCGAGTCGGTGACCCGCTCGTGCTTCGGTGTTCCTGACGCGGTCTCAGATGCCATGGCGGACAGGTTACGGCCACCACGGGTCAAACCCGAAACCGTGGCCGGAGGACCCGGGCCGACACCTGTGGGCGGATCCGGGACGGTGCCTTGGTCAGTCGCCGGTGGTGGCGCTCACCGACACCGGTCCGGTGACGTCCGGCACCTCGGCGCGCCCGGGCAGGAACAGCGCGGGCACCACGGCGATGGCGCAGACGGCGAACGACCACCAGAACGAGGTGGCGAACGCCTCGGCCAGGCGGTTGACGACACTCGGGGGGAGTGTGCTGGCCGCCATGGTGCCGAGCGAGGTGTCCTGGCCCGGGAAGCGATGGGCGATCTGGTTCGACAGCACCACGGCGAACACGGCGACGCCGATCGAGCCACCGACCTGGCGGATGATGTTGGTGGCGGTGCTGGCGCGGGGGACCTCGGCATGGGTGAGGCCCCGGTAGGACGCGGCGAACACGGGCATCATGCCGAACCCGAGCCCGATGCCCCGGACGAAGAGGGCCAGGGCCAGGAAGGCGAAGCTCGTGGTGCCGGACACCTGGGTGTAGGCGAGGGTCCCGAGGGCCAGGAGCGCCATGCCCCACGGAACCGTCCGTCGTGGGCCGTACCGGTCGGCCAGGTTGGCAGCGGGACGCATCGCCAGGGCGGCACCGATGCCCTGGGGGGCCATGAGCAGGCCGGCCAGCCACGGTGACTCGCCACGGCACACCTGGTAGTAGAGCGGCAGCAGGAACATCGTCCCGTAGAGGGTGGCGCCCGTCAGGAAGATGCAGATCGTGGCCACCGAGAAGCTGCGGCGGCGGAACAGGCGCATGTCGAGCAGCGGCTCTGGCGCCCGGATCGAGCGCCAGACGAATCCGGCGGACAGCAGCACGCCCGCCACCAGGCTGTACTGGACGCCACGCGAGGAGAACCCGCCCTCGCTGCCTACCTCCGAGAGCCCGTAGACGAGCAGGGCCAGGCCGGGCGCCAGCAGCAGGAAGCCGAACAGGTCCAAGCGGTGGTTCCGGTCCCGCGGGGTCGTCTCCAGGAAACGCACGGC
Organism: uncultured Acidimicrobiaceae bacterium; assembly: GCA_964621235.1. GTDB lineage: Bacteria > Actinomycetota > Acidimicrobiia > Acidimicrobiales > RAAP-2 > Bog-756. The sequence goes on along the minus strand of CAZULR010000211.1, from coordinate 3,346 downwards.
CAGGATCAGCGCCACGATGCCGATGGGCACATTGACGTAGAAGATCCATCGCCACGACACGTTGGAGACGATCGCCCCACCGATGACCGGCCCGAGGATGGGGCCGAGCAGCGTCGGGATGCCGATGACGGCCATGACCCGGTTCATCTTGTCGGGCCCGGCCGTGCGGGCCATGATCGCCTGGCCGACGGGCATGATCATGCCGCCGCCAAAGCCCTGGATCACGCGGAACGCGATCAGCGCCGTGGCCGACCAGGCCAGCCCGCAGAGCACGGAGCCGGCCACGAACAGGACCAGCGACGTGATGTAGACGGGCTTCCCGCCGTAGCGGTGCATGGCCCAGCCGCTCAGAGGGATCACCACGGCGAGGGCCAGGAGGTACCCAGTGGTCACCCACTGGATCGTGTTGACCGTGACGTGGAAGTCCTTCGCCAGTGTCGGCAGCGCCACGGCCACGATCGTCGTGTCGAGGATGGCCATGATCGTGCCGAGCACGACCACGACTCCCGCACGGCGCACCTCTGGGCTCAGGCGGTTGTCTGGGGCTGTCGGTGTGGCCTCGGCGCTGGCAGACGTCATCGCTTCCTCGGGGGGTCGACTCCAGGGTGAACGGACCCACGATATCCGGAGGCGGCCTCGACCTGGGCCGCGTCGGCCGGCTGAGCGGCTAGACCACCCGATGTGCCGGTCGTCCTCTTCGATCTCGACAACACCCTCCTCGACCGTGAGGCCGCGTTCGCCAGGTGGGCTCGGGAGTTCTGCGCCACCTGGGGGCTGCCCGACGGGAGCCACGCCGAGCTCGTGGCGGCCGACGAGGACGGGATGCGGGACCGGGGCGAACTGCTCGCCGGCGTCCGGGAACGTCACGCCCTGAACGCCTCGGTCGACGACCTGGCGGAGGCCTACCACGCGGACTATCCCGCCCAGTTCATCTTCCCCGACGCGTCCCGCACCGCGTTGCGGCGGCTGCGGTCCTCGGGCTGGAAGGTCGCGGTCGTCACGAACGGGCCGAGGTTCCAGGAACGGAAGCTGGAGGTCACCGGACTGGTGGACGAGGTCGACGCCGTATGCGTGTCCGCGGTCATCGGCTCGTGGAAGCCCGAGCCGGGCATCTTCGCCGAGGCGGCCCGTCGCTGCCGGTGCGAACTCGAAGGTTGGATGGTCGGCGACTCGGCAGCCGCCGACATCCGCGGCGGCCAGGGGGTCGGGCTCCGCACCATCTGGTTCCACCGAGGCCGGACCTGGGACCTCGACGACCCGCCGCCCGACGCCCAGGCCGCGGACGTGCCCGCAGCCGTCCGCATCATCCTCGACGAAGGGCCGCCCACCTGAGCTGCGGTGGCCGCCACCGTCCCGACCGGGACGCGGCGCCTACGGGGTGGGAGCCTCGACGGCGTGCGGCATGCACAGGTCGTCGTATTCGGCGATGACGATCTCGCCGGCGTCGGGACCGCAGGCCGGGCAGGCCGGGTCCCTCCGGACCTTGAAGGTGCGGAAGCTCTGCTCCAGCGCGTCATAGGCGAGCAGCCGGCCCTGCAGGGTGTCGCCGATGCCGAGGAGCACCTTGATGGTCTCGACCGCCTGGAGGGAGCCCACGATGCCCGGCAGGACGCCGAGCACACCGGCCTCCGAGCAGCTGGGGGCCAGTTCGGCGGGGGGTGGCTCCGGAAGCAGGCAGCGGTAGCAGGGGCCTTCGTAGGGGTTGAACACCGTGACCTGACCCTCGAACCGGAAGATCGAACCGTGGATGACCGGGATCCGCTTCAGCAGCGACGCGTCGTTGACCAGGTACCGCGTCGGGAAGTTGTCGGTGCCGTCGACGATCACGTCGTAGCCGTCGATGATGTCGAGGATGTTGTCGGCGCCGAGACGCACGTCGTAGGTCACCACGTTCACGTCCGGGTTGATCAGCGTCAGCGTCTTCTTGGCCGAGTCGACCTTGCGCTCGCCGATCCGGTCGGTGTTGTGGAGGATCTGCCGCTGCAGGTTGGAGGCGTCGACCACGTCCATGTCGATGATGCCGAGCGTGCCCACCCCGGCGGCGGCCAGGTACAGGGCGGCGGGCGAACCGAGGCCGCCCGCGCCCAGCAGGAGCACCTTGGAGTCGAGCAGCTTCAGCTGGCCCGTCTCCCCCACCTCGGGAAGGAGCAGATGGCGCTGGTAGCGGTTGCGCTGCTCGGGGGTGAGCGACCGCGGCGCCGCCCAGGCCCGTCCCTCGTCCTTCCACCGGTTGAACCCCCCGGCGACGGAGGCCACGTCCGAGTAGCCGAGCTGCTGCATGGTGTCGGAGGCGAACGCGGAGCGCACGCCGCCGGCGCACATGACGAGGACGTGAGCCGACTTGTCGGGGATGCGGCCCTCGATCGAGGTCTCCAGGTTGCCCCTCGGCAGGTGCACGGCACCGGCGATGGCGCCCTGCTCGTACTCGTCGGGCTCGCGCACGTCGAGCAGGATGGAGCCGGGCCGGGCCAATTCGGCCTCCGCCTCCTCGGTGGTGATCTCCCGGATGTTGGCCTTGGCTGCGGCGAGCATCTCTCTGAAGGTGGGCACGGCGGTCTCGCTTCCTGACGGTTCGGCGGGATGGTGGTCGGGCGCCCGACGATGCTGGTCGGACGACCGGCGTCGGAGCCATCCCTGCTTCTGCGCTACGTCGGGGTAAACGCTACCAGGATGGTCAACATTCCCTCCCGGCCCGTCCGCCCGCCGGTGGCCGGTGCGCCTCCCGCCCGGCGGTGCCTCCCGGTCCGACGCCCGGGAGGCACCGGACCGCACGGCGCCGACCAGGAGGCCGCCGGAAGCCCCGACCGCGCCGGGCGCATCCCCTAGCTCAGGTGGTGACGATCGCCGAGGCCGGGGGGATGGTGCCCGGCCCGCCGACCACGCACCCGGCCAGCGCCGAAGGGTCGGGCGGCGCCGCGAGCGTCGGCGGGGTGAGGAACGCCGGCGCGGCGTGCAGGTCCACGGAGTCGAGGAGGTCGTCGGCGGCACCGTCCCGGTGCGTCAGGGCCGGGAGGTTCCACTTGGTCTCGACGAGCTTGAGGAACGAGGTGTGGTCGTGGACCACGCGTGAGACGTAGTCCTTGCGGGCGTAGGGCGACACGACCCCGGCGGGGACCCGGAACCCGTACCGGTCGAACGAGCCCGGGGTGTCGCCGGGTGCAAGGTCGGGCGGCACCGAGTCGGGTACGGCGGCGGGCGGCGGAGGCACGTGGTCGTAGTACCCGCCCGACTCGTCGTAGCACCAGAGCAACAGGGTGTGGGGCCACTGGGGCGACGCCAGGACGGCGTTGACCACCTTGGCCAGGAACTGGTCGCCGTACTGGACGTCCTGCGGGTCCTCCTCGGA
>CAZULR010000210.1:0-4976 GCA_964621235.1 uncultured Acidimicrobiaceae bacterium | reverse complement strand
CAGGTTCCTGTGTCCGAAAGGATGTGGGGGTTCAAGTCCCCCCTCGCCCACAACACAACAGGGGTTCCGACAAAACTCCCCCATCTCTGCCGACAAAACTCGACGCTGGCGGGCGCAATCGGCTGCAACTCCAGCTTCGGCCCTCATTCCGGACCGTCGTCGGGGCGGGGCCAACCTTCACCCGTGACTTTCGCCGGTCGGGACTTGGGTCGACTAGGTTCGCGACGAGGCTCCGCCCACGGTGGGACGGAGCTTGGCGAAAATCAGTCCTAGGCGATCTGGGGAGGATCCGGGCCAGGACCAGATGACCCGGTGGCTTCGATCCTGGAGGGTTCGGGCGCCCAATCACGCAGAGGCTTGGTCCGTCGCCGGCTGGGAAGATTCCGGACCGCTCTCGCCTGCTCAGCCTCTTCCCTCGCCACGAACATGTCGATCTTCCGGAGGTTGGCACCGAGGATCTGGAAGGCCACCAGAACACTCTGGGCGGCGACCCCCCGGATGCGGCGTCGTTCGGGGTCCTCTAGGGCTTGGTGGGCCCCGTCCTTCAGATAGCCGTTCATCCCCTCGACCGAGCTGCGGAGGGCCCCGTAGGTGGCATGCCATTCCGGACTCTCGTGGAGCAGTTCCTGTCGGTACTTGGCTCCCTCCTCAGGGGGCACGGTGATCGACTGCTGGGCGCAGATCTTCGGAGGAGCTGCCGACAGGTCTCTGACCGGGATGGTCACCCGGCCTCGGGTGGACGGCCTGCCCGAAGATCCCGGCAGGAACTGTGCAGGTGGTGGCCTGGCCAGGGAGGACCCGACGTGGGGCTATCGCCGGATCCACGGGGAGCTTTCGGCCCTGGGTATTGACCTGGCACCGGCCAGTGTCTGGAACAGACACCAGCGTCACGACCTCGACCCCTCTCCGGACAGGACCGGTCCGACGTGGGGCGAGTTTCTGAGGGCCCAGGCCACGACAATGCTGGCCTGCGACTTCTTCACTGTGGACACCGTGCTCCTGCGCAGGCTCTACGTCCTGTTCTTCATCCAATTGGACACCCGAAAGGTCTTCGTCTCGGGTGTGACAGCACATCCGACTGGTGCCTGGGTAGCTCAGCAGGCCAGGAACTTGAGCTTCGAATTGTCCCAGCGCTCACAACCGGTCAAGTTCCTGATCCGGGATGGAGACACCAAGTTCAGTGCCAGCTTCGACGAGGTGTCCGCCTCCGATGACATCCGGATAATCCGAACTCCGATCCGGGCTCCTCGGGCCAATGCCTTCGCTGAGCATTTCGTTGGCACTGTCCGGCGTGAATGTCTGGACCGGATGCTCATCTTCGGTCGTCGCCATCTCGAAGTCGTCGTCCACGAGTACGTCGTGCACTACAACGGCCACCGGCCTCATCGTTCACTCGGCCTGCTACCGCCTCAGTCGAAGGTCGTAGCACCGGCAGTACTCAAGGATGTCGATCCTTCACGACTCAAGCGGAAGGAGCGGATCGGCGGACTCGTCCATGAATATCGCCTGGTCGCTTGAGTGGATGAGGTTCTTGGCACCCACAGGCACCGAGAACTGAAGTTGGCATCATCCTGTCGAAGTGCCAGCGAGGTCAAAGCCTAAATCAGGTCCGTAGGGAGTCGACTCAGATCCGGGTCCAGTAAACGAAGATACGCCAAAGCCATAGTTTGCGGCACTCACGCCAAAGGTTATAGACGACAGCAAGGAGGGGTCTCCATTTGGCATGCTGGGACTGTAGTAGTCGTGGAAGACGACGAATCCAAAGATTTGACACGATTGCTGCGGACTGAGGGTACATGCAATGGCCGGCCCTGCCGTAGAGTCCGAACATTGAGCATTAATGTTCTCTGAGGCGGTGAACTCAAACTCGAGTGAATCGACTGAGGTGAACCAATTATTACCATCGATACCTGTGTCAGAAATGAAATCGAACCCGGCCATCTGAGAGAATCCTGAAGTGGTATTGGTCAGAGAGAGTTCAAAAGGCACCACAGCGTCTGTCTGAGGATTTCCATCGCAATAACTACTCGCTGTTATTGGTCCATTGACGTCTCCTGATCCGAAGGTCTCCACGCTGCCTGTCATGATCTGTCCAGACGCCGTGTATCCATTTTCCCCCGTAAGGGTAAGCGACCAAACATTTGTGAATGCCGGTTGAGCGACTGTAGTTGTCGTGACTGGCTGGGTTGTTGATGATCCCTGTGAGGAGTCGGGTGGTGCGGAAGCATGAAGGGAAGTTGTCGCACGCACGCCGCTGCAACCCGCCAAAAGGATGAGCGACGTGAGAACTCCCACAACCAAGTACCTGTGTTTGGCTGCGTGTCCACAGGTACGGCTTATTGCCCGGCGCTCAAGGGACGATCTGCTGCGCGGCACCGCTACCAGATCCAAAAGGACGAAGCGACCGCCACGAAACAGGTAGACGGCGTATGAGCCGAACAGGAGAAACCCTCCCAGGCCCACCAAATGGCCCGTGCACAGGGTGAGAAAACTGGCGACAGCAAGAAGTGAGTAGTAGATCCATGCTTTGGAGCGGCGCCGGCGTGGAGTGGACGTAGGCATAAGAATCTCCTTTTCGGTGACTAAATCGGATGGGAGCATCTTCAATCCATCGAGTTACTGAAGTAAGGGGTAGGGCTCCCCTGAGTCAGCGCGATGAACGACAGCGTTGACGCCTTGGGGCAAATGTCTCCGCAAATCTCGACTTTTCGCGGAGAACGGACGAATGAGTTCGGTGCAGTGGCCCGGGGGGTCTACCGAATCGTGTCGGATGTTGCGGTCGGCATTCGAATGGAAGCAGCACGCTAAGGGGAGGCCTCCCCCTCGACAGCAGTCCCCCGAGCCTTCACGCTAGCGATTAGTCGATCCGGTGGATGAAAGAAAAGAGCCGGTCGGCCGAAGAATCAGTTAACCACAATCAGGAGGTACATCATGTCGATTCCGAATAACGGAAATCGCGCCGGCAATGGAAGCGTGAGCTTCTACGTTCTCGGTGTTTTGTGTGCGGCCGTAGGCCTCTATCTGATATCCATCACGCGTATCAATCTGGTGACTGGTCAGACGTCTAGCCCCTACCTCGGGCTAGGCATCCCGCTCGGACTAATCGGGATAGTTGCAATCGTGGTTACGCAGCAAACGGCCAGGAGAAATCTGAGGAAGTGATCCGGTTGGGTAGACCGAATCAGTCTCAATCTATGAACGGACGAGCTAAGGAGAGGGCTATGGCCAAGCGACACAAGTATGCGAAAGCGTCGGCTTCGATTTCAACCAGTCTCACTATTGGAGAGATTGCAGAAATCGCCGAACAAGCGGCCAAGGAGGCTGAGACGCTTCAGGTGATGATACGGCTCGAGGAGTCGAAGCCAACGCGGCTGGTGTACTCGGCCCAAAACCGCGTTACCGGAGGACGAATCAGGATCATAACCTTCGAGGTGGCCATTTGAGACGAAGGCGGTTCACGTTCCCTGAAGACCCGGATTCTGACTTACAAGCAGAGGCGGCAGTGGATCCTGGTCGTACCTCTCCCCTGGCAGATGCTCGCCTGGACCAACTACAAGCGATTCATGCACGCCTTGGCAGCCGGAATAAGCGAGGGGGACTCCCGCGCCAAAACCAGGGTCGTCGAGTTGGCTCACAACTGAACATGAGACGGCATCAAGTCTCTACGATCTGCAATCGGGATTGAAATATACAGGGGCGCGGTCGGATCGAATAACCGGGCATCCGTTGTTCGTCACTTCAAGACGTGGCCCTGCCCCCGGGCCGGGAGCTCCCGAACTCCACACGACAGCTGGGGATTTTCCAGAATGCGAAGTGGGAACCTGGTATACGTTAAGGCCAGCACTCTCCAGTTTCGCATAAGCATTGTGATCACCAGGGAGGCCGGTCGACCAGGTCGGTTTCCCTGTAAGTGAGTTGTAGGTCACCAAATTCCCATCAGTTTGCATGATCAAATAGTGCGATCCGTTCGGCGAGAGAACTTCCTGACCCGGCTCCAGGACGGAGCCGGAGGTAAGTACATACACTGTTGTGGGCTTTCCCCATAACTTCAGCGCTAGAACCGAGCTGCCCGCCACCAACACGACAAGGGCGACAGCGAAGGCCGCCGGTTTACACCAGCGATGAAGAGTCCGACGATCGGAATCGGAAGAAGCTCGCGCCCCATCGTTTGACTGCCTTGCCATTGGTCGAAAAGGCCGACGACCGACACTCCGCACGCTCCGGTCCTGGGGGTCAGACGGATGACGGTGCGGTGCGGAGGGCTTGAGAACGTCGGGTTCGGCCGCGAGGCTGGATCGCCGGAGCTGACCGACCCAGTTGGCGATCCCAGGAGGCCGCTCATCGGGGTCGGTAGCGAGCATTGCCATTACTTGGTCAGAGACCTCGGGGTGCCCAGCGAGCTCCGGCAGGTTCGTGAGCGAAGTGCGCATGGCTTCCGGCTGGTGACTGGCCAACGGCTCAGACCCGGTAAGAACGAAGTAGGCCACGGCGCCGAATCCGTAACGGTCCGACGCCGGCGAGTAGCTTCCCGCTTCAGTGGACTCGGGGGCAAGGTAACCCGGGGTTCCCACCACCCCAGTCAGGCGCTGGCCATCCGGAAGGCCTCGGGTCAGACCGAAGTCGACAAGCACACTGCCGTGTTCAGTCACCAGAATGTTGGAGGGTTTGATGTCCCGGTGCACTACCGGCACGCCACCGGTGGCTCGTCCAGAATGCATGAGGTCAAGGGCAGCGCCCACCGGTACGAGCACCTTGAGGTCGTCAATTGGATCACGATCGGGTCGATGGCGTACCCACTCGTCCAGCGAATCGCCTTCAACCCAGTTCATCACTAGATAGAGAGTCTCTCCCTCACCAGCCTGTCCGGGCGGATGAGGAAGAGGCCCGCGGAACCCGTCGCGTACCGGGACCACGCCTGGGACTTGCAGCGAGCGCAGCAACTCGACCTGCTCGGCCCAGCGTTTGTGCCATTCGTC
>CAZULR010000209.1:0-4993 GCA_964621235.1 uncultured Acidimicrobiaceae bacterium | reverse complement strand
CCTGGCGCCAGTAGTTCGCGTTGCGGGTGCAGGTGAAGTGGTTGTTCGGCTGCCAGTCCTGGTACACGAAGGGACCGGTGCCGACCGGGGTGGGGGTGGCCACCTTGGCGTTCGCCTGGTCGATCATGGCCTGGGCGACGACGTAGCCGACCTGAGTGGCCAGGCCGGCGGCGAACCCGGGGTTCGGTGCCTGGAGCTTGTAGACGACGGTCATGGGATCCGTGGCGGTGCAGGACGTCACCTGGGTGAGTGCCTGGCCCGTCAGCAGCGACGCCTTCAGGGCCGTGAAGTTGTTGACGACCACCGTGGCGTCGAGTGCCGAGCCGTCGTGGAACTTGACATTGGGCCGCAGCGTCAGCGTCCACGTGTCGAAGGTGGAGTTGGGGGTGCAGGTCTCGGCCAGGTAGGGCTGGATGCTGCCGTCGGCGGCAATGGCCATCAGCGGGTCGTAGAGGCACTGGGCGTAGAGGTAGCCGTTGGTGTCCCAGTGGTTGTTCGGCGGGTAGAAGCCGTCGATCTCCGCCACGAGGCCGATGTTGAGAGAGCCGCCCCGTACCGGGGTGCCCACGCCGACGCCGGGCTTGGACGAGGAGGCCGCCGCCGTGGTGGACGAGCTCGAACTGGACGAGGAACAGCCGGCCAGGGCGCTGCCGGCCGCTCCGGCCAGGACGACCGCACCACCGGCGGCCGCACCCTTGGCGATGAAGGTGCGACGGCTGATCTCGTTGTTCTCGCTCACTCAGACTCCCCCTGTGCGTCCTGGCGGTCACCAGTCGGTGACCTCGTACCGCTCCCCGGGACCTCGGCACCCCTCCCGGTGGGCGGCGGAACTGCTGGCACTGACTCTGCCACAGGCGGAGAGCGCCGTGGGCGCACAGTAGTGCCCACGTCGCGGGCAGTCCATGGTTCGATCGTGCGTGGTGGGGGAGATCCCTACCCGCCGGACGGCCTGGGTACCATGCCAGCCATGGATGCAGCACCCCCGGGACCCGCTCCGACGCTCGAGGAGTCCGTCGACGCCCCCGGCGGTCCCTCGACGTCGCCGGCGTCCGCGGTGCCCGCGGCGTCGGAAGAGCGGGGAAGCGCCCAGCCAGGTGCGACCGACGGCGGAGCCGGGTCGTCGGGGGTCACGACCGAGGATCCCGAGGGCAAGCCGTTCTCCCGCGTCCTGCGGGTCCTCCTCGTCATCGGGGCGGTGGTGGCCGTCGGCGGCGGCCTGGTGCTGCGCTTCTGGACCCGTTCCGACCTCTGGCTCGACGAGGCGCTGACCGTCAACATCGCCGGTGTCCCGCTGCACGAGATCCCCTCGTACCTCAAGCGGGACGGCGCGCCGCCGCTCTTCTACGTCCTGCTCCACTACTGGATGGAGGTGTTCGGGACCTCGGACGTCGCGGTGCGGGCCCTGCCCGGGTTGTTTGGCGTGGTGACGCTGCCGCTGGCCTGGCTGGCCGGCCGGCGGCTCGCCGGCCGCACCGGCGCCTGGGCCGCCCTGCTCCTCGTGGCCACCTCGCCGTTCGCGGTCCGCTACGACACCGAGACCCGCATGTACTCGCTGGTCGCCCTGTTGACGGTGTGTGGCTTCCTGGCCCTCGACCGTGCCCTGCGCCGACCGCGCGCCGGCAACCTCGTCGCCGTCGCCGCCGTGTCCGGGCTCCTGCTCTACACCCACTACTGGTCCGTCTACCTGTTGGCGACGATCGTCCTGTGGCTGGCGTACGAGTCCTGGCGTGGCCGGCCCGAGTGGCGGCGGAGCGCCCGCCCGACACTGGTGGCGGTCGTGATCGGCTGCCTGACCTTCGTGCCGTGGCTCCCGACGTTCCTCTACCAGTCGAAGCACACCGGCACACCGTGGGCCACGCCGGCCTCGTTCGCCGCCATGGTCAACGCCATCGCCTCGTTCGCCGGAGGCAGCTCGAGCCAGGGGCGTGGCCTGGCCCTCCTGTTCTTCGCCCTGATGGGGCTCGGCCTGTTCGGCCTGGCCACCGACCGCCTGCACGTCGATCTCGACATCCGCACGCGCCCGACCGGGCGCCCCCTGGCAGTCGTGGTGGCCGGCACCCTTGCCGCGGCCATCGTGGGCGGCCTCGTCACCAACAGCGCGTTCGACGCCCGGTACGCGTCGGTGGTGTTCATGCCGCTCATCCTGCTCGTGGCGCTCGGGCTGACCGTGTTCCGCGACCGCCACGTCCGGGCGGGCGTGCTGGCGCTGGCGGTCGTGCTGGGCCTCGGTGGCTCGATCCCCAACGTGACGACCAACCGGACCCAGGCCGGCGAGGTGGCGGCAGCCATCGCCCGGTCGGGTCGGCCCGGCGACGTCGTGGCGTACTGCCCGGACCAGCTCGGGCCCGCGGTCAACCGCCTGCTGCCGTCGGGCCGCTACCAGCAGGTGACCTTCCCGCGCGGCACGGGCCCGGCCTTCGTCAACTGGGTCGACTACGCCGCCGCCGTGAAGGCGGCCTCGCCCCTGGACTTCGCCCGGCAGGTCGAGACGTTGGCGGGCGGCACGCATCAGGTCTTCCTGGTGTGGGCCGGTGGCTACCAGGCGTTCGGCACCAAATGCGAGGGAATCATCCAGACGCTGCAGGGCGACGCGGCCTACCGGGGCGCCAGCCTGGTCCAGGGGGACAACGCGGAGTTCTACCAGCCGATGTCCCTGATCCGGCTGACGCCGAACGGGTCCTGACCGCGGTGGCCCCGGGGGTCCCGGAGGCGCCCGCCCGGCACGTTCGGACCGGCGCCGGCCCGCGGGTCGCGGTCCGGGTGGTCGGCGCTGCCGTCGTCTCGGTGCTGCCCGCCTGGCTCGTGGCGCGCGCACTGGTGGGGGTGGCGCTGGTCGTCGCTCACCTGTCGGTGCGCTCGGTGCGTCCCGACAACCCCGGTGCCCTCCAGCGGGTCCACGACGGACTGATGGCGTGGGACGGCGGCTGGTACCGGCTGATCGCCGACCGCGGCTACGCGGCGGCCGGCCGTCAGGCACTGCGCTTCTTCCCGCTCTACCCGTTGCTCGGCCGGGGCCTGGGCCGTGTCCCCGGCGTGGGCACGGACGTCGCGCTCGTCGTGGTGGCCAACCTCGCGGCCCTGCTGGCGATGGCCGGACTGCTCCTGCTCGTGCGCCACGACCTCGGCGATGCGGCGCTGGCCCGGCGGTCGGTGTGGCTGCTCGCCCTCGCCCCGTCGGCGTACTCGCTCGTGCTGGCCTACTCGGACGCCGTGCTGCTGCTCGGCTCCGTGGTCACCTTCCTGGGCATCCGCACCGGCCGCTGGTGGTGGGCGGCCGCCGCCGGGCTGGCGGCCGGGGCCGTCCGGCCCGTCGGGATGCTGCTCGTCGTGCCCGTGGCGCTCGAGCTGTGGTCGCGGCGGGCATCGCTGCATGGGACCGGGACGGTGACGGCGGCCGCCGCCGCCCTGGTCGCCCCCGCGGTCGGGGCCGGCGCCTACCTCGGATGGGTGGCCCACCGGTTCGGCGATGCCTGGCTCCCCTTCACCGTCCAGCAGCAGGACGGCCATCGGGGACAGCTGGCCGTGCCGTTCGACGCCATGTGGCACGACGGGCTCGCCGCCCTCCACGGCCACCACCTGGGCAGTGCCGCCCACCTGCCGTGGATCGTGCTCTGCGCCGTCCTGGTGGTCGTGGCCTGGCGGCGCCTGCCGCTCTCGTACGCGCTGTTCGCCTCCGTGGTGCTGGTGGTGTCGCTCACCAGCACCAACCTGGATTCGTTCGAGCGGTACGCGCTCGGTGCGTTCCCCCTGGTCGTGGCTGCGTCCACGGCCACCTCGCGTCGCCCGGTCGAGTACACGGTCCTGGCCCTGTCCGCCGTCGCCATGGCTGGCTACGCCACGCTGGCCTTCCTCGGTGTCGTGGTGCCCTGAGACCAGCCGTCCCGGGCCGGGGTTCCGCCGGGAACCAGGGGGAGCAACTATCCTGCCCAGCGCAGGGTGCGGCCGCCGCCCCTCCGTCCCCGCCGGGACGGGGCCCCGTGGGGGGCGAGTGGTCGACACGCCCGCCAGTCGCACCCGGGGCGCCGCCCCGGCCACCACGGCCACGGCCGGCACCGCACCACGCCGACCCCCGCAACCAGCAGAAACGGATCGCACCGCATGGCAACGCAGACCCCTGAGACCGCAGCCGACGCCCGGGAGGCGGATCGGCCGGACGACCCGGTGGTCGTCATCGGCGGGGGACCGGCCGGACTGACGGCGGCATTCCGGCTGGCCCAGGCCGGCGACCCGGTGGTCGTGCTCGAACAGGACCCGGTCCTCGGTGGCATCAGCCGCACGGTCGAGCGCGACGGCTGGCGCTTCGACATCGGCGGCCACCGGTTCTTCACCAAGGTCGTCCCGGTCGAGGAGTTCTGGCACGAGATCCTGCCCGACGACGACTTCCTGCTGCGCCCCCGCATGAGCCGCATCTTCTACGGCGGCAAGTACTACGACTACCCGATCAAGCTCGGCAACGCGCTGTCGAACCTCGGGGTCGTCGAGGCCGTCCGCTGCGGGCTGTCCTTCCTGTGGGTGCGGGTGCGCCCACCGAAGGACCTCTCGACTCTCGAGGGCTACATCGTCTCCAACTACGGGTGGCGCCTCTATCAGCACTTCTTCAAGACGTACAACGAAAAGGTGTGGGGCGTGTCCGCCTCCGAGCTGTCGGCCGACTGGGGCGCGCAGCGCATCAAGGGCATGTCGTTGTGGAACGCCGTGTGGGAGCCGATCCGCTCGTCCTTCGGCCGGCGGCGCGACAAGTCCAAGCAGGTGACGAGCCTGATCGAGGAGTTCCAGTACCCGAAGTTCGGCCCCGGGATGATGTGGGAGCGGTGCGCCGAGCAGGTCGTGGGGCTCGGTGGTGAGGTTCGCATGGAGGCAACGGCTACGAGGGTGCACCTGGAGGGCGGACGTGCCGTGGCCGTGTCCGTCGAGCAGGCCGGCACCACCGAGCGGGTGCCGGCCGAGCACGTGATCTCGTCGATGCCCTTCACCGCGCTGGCCCGGGCGGTCG
>CAZULR010000208.1:0-5006 GCA_964621235.1 uncultured Acidimicrobiaceae bacterium | reverse complement strand
CCGACGCCGTGGCCGTGGTCTTCCACGGGGTCTTCGTCGAACGCATCGAGGGGATCCGGGACCGGGTGCCCGGGGTCCGCAGCTGGCTGTGGGTGGACGACGGCACCGTCACCTGCCCCTCGTGGGCCATTCCCTACGAGGAGGCCGCTGAGACGACCGGCGTGGCGGGCGGCGGGCACCGACGGGTGCACGCCCCGTGGGGACGCGGCCCCGATGACGTCCACATGCTCTACACGGGGGGCACGACGGGCATGCCCAAGGGCGTCATGTGGCGCCAGGACGACCTCTTCGCCCGGCTGAACGGGGGCGGCTTCCGGCGGTACCCACCGGAGGGCTCCGTCGATGACGTACGTGCCGAACTCGGAGCGAACGGGCCGGGCATCACCCTGCTGCCGGCCTGCCCGCTCATGCACGGCACGGGATGCTTCACCGCTATGGAGTGCCTGAGCGAGGGCGGCCGGATCGTCCTGCTGACCGGGCGGCAGTTCGACCCGACGGATCTGCTCGACACCATCGAGCGGGAGCGCGTCAACTGCACGGTCATCGTCGGCGACGCCTTCGCCAAGCCGATCCTGGCGGCTCTCGACGCCGAGCCGGGACGGTGGGACCTGTCGAGCCTGGTGGGCATCATCTCCTCGGGGGTGATGTGGAGCGAGGAGACCAAGCAGGGACTCCTCGGCCACCATTCGGGAATGCTGCTCGTCGACGCCTTCGGCTCCTCGGAGGCCCTCGGCCTCGGGACGTCCGTGTCGTCGGGCACCAAGTCCGCCAAGACGGCGCAGTTCACGCTCGGACCCGACGTCCGGGTCGTCGACGAGGAGGGCCGGGACATCGTGGCCGGCTCCGGCACGGTCGGCGTGCTCGCCCTCGGGGGTCGCATCCCGTTGGGCTACTACAAGGACGAGACCAAGACCCACGCCACCTTCAAGATCATCGACGGCACCCGGTACTCGGTCCCCGGTGACTACGCCGAGGTCCGGGCCGACGGCTCCATCCACCTGCTCGGTCGCGGCTCGGTCTGCATCAACACCGGCGGCGAGAAGGTCTACCCCGAGGAGGTGGAGGAGGTCGTCAAGACCGTCGACGGGGTCCTCGACGCCGTCGTGGTCGGCATCCCGGACGACCGCTTCGGCGAGGCGATCGTCGCGGTCGTGCAGCTCGGTCCCGACGTCGCCGGCGGAAGTGTCTCGGCCGAGTCGGTCATCGACCACGTGAAGGGCCGCATGGCCAGCTACAAGGCGCCGCGCCGGGTGCGGTTCGTCGAGACCATCGGCCGTTCCCCGTCCGGCAAGGTGGACTACGCCCGCCACCGGGGCGAGACGGCCGAGTGGCTCGGCGTGCCGTTGGGCTGAACCGTCCGGGGCGGCCGGACCCGCCGAAAGGACCGGGCCGACGCGCCGGACCTTCACCCCGCGTGGGTCAGCCCTTGTTGGCGCCGTTCCTGCGCACGAAGTCGTTCACCACGTAGTAGGCGTCGATCGACTCGCCGGCGTCACCCCAGAACCCGTCGAGCACGTCGTAGGCCATCGTCCCCTGGGCGATGTAGTGGTTGTTCACATCGGTGATCTCCAACTCACCGCGGCCGGACGGCTCGAGCGTCGGGATCACGTCGAACACGTCGGCGTCATAGCAGTAGATGCCCGTCACGCCGAACTTGGAGGCCGGGTGCTCCGGCTTCTCCACGATGCCGATGATCCGCCCGTCCTCATCGAAGGTGGGCACGCCGAGGTGGCGCAGGTGCTCGTCCTCCTCGACCGGCGTCAGCAGGATCCGTGCGCCGTGGGGGTCGGCCCGGAAGGCGTCGACCATCGGTCGGATCGAGTTCTCGACGATGTTGTCGGCCAGCATCACCAGGACCGGGTCGCCGTCCACGAAGCGGGCGGCCAGGCCGAGTGCCTCGGCGATCCCGCCCGGACGGTCCTGGTAGCCGTAGCTCAGGCGGTCGATGCCGAACTCGTGACCGTTGCCCAGCAGGCGCAGGAACTCGCCGGCATGGGTGCCACCGGTGACCAGCATGATCTCCGTGATCCCGGCGTTCACCAGGGCCTCGATCCCCCAGTTGATCATCGGTCGGTCGAAGATCGGCAACAGGTGCTTGTTGGTGATCCGGGTGAGCGGATGGAGACGGGAGCCGGTACCACCGGCCAGGAGGACGCCCTTCATGGCGCGAAGCCTAGACGTGGCCCGGTCGGTCCTGCGGAGCGACGCGGGTGCGGTCCAGGTGCGGTGTGCCCGGCACGCCTAGCCCACTGTGGGGTCGTCCGTCGTCCCCGTCGTCGACGGGGCCAGGACCGTTTCGGCCAGGGCGGGCCACGCCCGCGACGCCCAGGCGCCGTAGGGCCGGTCGGCCAGGCCGCAGCAGAGCACGCCGGCCACCGGATCGACCCACAGGAACGAGCCGGACTGCCCGAAATGACCGTAGGTGGCCGGCGAGTTCGACGGTCCCGTCCAGTGGGGGCGCTTGCCTCCACGCACCTCGGCCCCGAGACCCCAGTCGCACGGGGCGAACGGGCCGAACCCCGGCAGCACGCCCGCCAGGCCGGCGAACTGCACCGACGTGGCCCGGCGCCAGGTGGTCAGGCTGACCAGGGTGGGCCGGGCCCACTCGCGGGCGAGCGCCAGCAGATCCGCCAGCGGGCCGGCGAGCCCGGCCGCGGGCCCACCCACGGACGTGTCGACGAGTCCGGTCCCGACCATGCCGAGCGGCTCCAGGACCCCCTCGGACA
Organism: uncultured Acidimicrobiaceae bacterium; assembly: GCA_964621235.1. GTDB lineage: Bacteria > Actinomycetota > Acidimicrobiia > Acidimicrobiales > RAAP-2 > Bog-756. The sequence continues at coordinate 2,280 of CAZULR010000208.1, read as the reverse complement.
GGTAGTCGGCGAACGCCACGCCCGAAGCGGACTCCAGCGACGCGGCCGCCGTGATGTAGCCGGCGTTCGAGTAGATCCGTCGCACGCCTGGTGGCTCGACGGGTGGCCCGGACTCCGGTCCGAGGCCGGAGGCGTGGGCCAGGAGGTGGCGCACCGTCGATCCCGCTGGCCCGGCCGGGCTGTCGAGTCCCAGCGTTCCCTCTTCCACCGCCACCAGCACGGCGAGCGCGGTGGCCAGCTTCGTGACCGACGCCCAGGGGAACGTGCGTTGGGTGTCCCCGGTGGTCGCCGTCGGGCCCGGCTCGCCGGCTCCGGCGTCGGCAGTCGGATCCCAGCGGACCACGCCGACGGCGGCCGCGTCCACCGGCCAGTCCGCCACCACGTCAAGTGCCTCCATGCCCGCGTCAGCGTAGGGGATCGCACCTGGCGCGGGGTCTGATCTAGCCTTTCCGCCCATGAGGACGTCAAGGGGGTGGGGTGGCGTGCGGCACTCCGGCGCGGGGCGGGGACTGGCCCTCCTCCTGGTCGCGGTCGGCCTGACCGGGGCGCTGGCCGTGCCGAACGGCGCCTCGGCCGCCACTCCCGGGACGACGACCACCACGCCGCCGGCCAACGGGGGCGAGTCGGTGGTCAGCGGCGCGCTCGCCTCCTTCTACCGACCGCCGAGCCCGCTCCCCCCGGCCCCGGCCGGAACGGTCATCCGCAGCCAGGCGCTGAGCGCCGACGGCACGCTGCCGGCCGGCACCCGGGCCTACCGCGTGCTCTACCACTCGACGGCGGCGTCCGGTGGTGACCTGGCGGAGTCCGGCGTCGTGGTCGTGCCCGGTGGCACCCCGCCCGTCGGCGGCTTCCCCATCGTGAGTTGGGCCCACGGCACGACCGGCGTGGCCAGCGGCTGTGCGCCGTCGGTGTCGGGCACCTCCACGATCCCCGACCTCGCCACACTTGTGCGCAGCGGCGACATCGTCGCCGCCACCGACTACCGCGGGCTCGGCGCCCCGGGCCAGCACCCGTACCTGGTGGGCACCGGCGAGGCCGAGGACGTGCTCGACGCCGCCCGGGCGGCACGATCACTGGTCGGGCGGGCCGCCTCTGACCAGGTGGCGGTCCTCGGGTTCTCCCAGGGCGGTCAGGCGGCCCTCTTCGCCGGTGAACTGGCACCCCAGTACGCGCCCGACCTGAGTCTGGCGGGCGTGGCCGCGGTCGCTCCGGTCACCTCGGTCCTCGAGCTCGCCCCAACCGGCGACTCGCCACCCCCGTCCGGGCAGTCGGCCTTCACGGCCATGGTCCTCTACGCCTGGGCGAAGCACTACCGGACCTTCGGCCTCCAGCGCGTGCTCACCCGGGCGGGTATAGCCGACCTCCCGGCCGTGTCCTCGTCCTGCGTCAATGCGGTGGCGTCCCTCTACGACGCGGTGGCACCCACGCGCTTCTTCCAGCCCGGGTGGCAGGCCGTGCCCGCCGTCCAGGCGGCCAACCGGGCCAACGTCCCCGGCGACTCCCCCACGTCCGCTCCGATCCTCATCGTGCAGGGAACGACCGACGAAGTGGTGCCTGCCGCGCGGACGACGCGGTTCGTCGACGCACAGCTGTGCCGCCAGCAGTACGACTCGGTCGACTACGACCTCGTGCCGGGCCTCGGGCACGCACAAGCGCTCGATGCGTCCGGTGCGCTCATCGGCCACTGGCTGCAGGCCCGCTTCACCGGTACCGACGGTGTGAACTCGTGTGCGCTCCCCGGCCTGGGGATCCCCGCCACCACACGCTGAGTCCCACACGTCCCGGGGCGACGGTCCATGGCACGGCAGTGCACGGCGCGGGTCGATTCGGGCACGGCGGTCCACTCGTCGCCGGCCGCATCCCACCGCCCGACGTTGGGGTCCGCTCACCCGCGGTCCGGGCGCGGCAGGCCTCGTGTGGGTCAGACGTCGAGGAAGCGGCGCACGGCGAAGGCCGAGCCCACCACGCCGACACCGATGCCGACCACCGACACCAGGAGGCAGGTTCCGAAGACCTCCCACCCGCTCAGCGACATCTGGGCGATGATGCTGTTCGAGGTGGCCGCCGTACTGCCCTTATTGAGGCCGATGCCCCAGTAGAGGGTGAGGACGACGAGGACGGCGACTCCGGCGCCCAGCAGACCCTGGATCATCCCTTCGGCCATGAACGGCAATCGGATGAACCAGTTCGTGGCGCCGACGAGTTTCATCACCGAGACTTCCCGCCGTCGGGCGAAGATGGCCATGCGGATGGTGTTGAGGATCAGCACCGACGCCGACA
>CAZULR010000207.1:0-5052 GCA_964621235.1 uncultured Acidimicrobiaceae bacterium | reverse complement strand
GCCGAGGAGTTCATGTAGGTGACCGGCACCACCCGCTCGATGTCGGTGACGGCGGCCAGGGTCTCCCAGGCGTCCTCGACGGCGTCGATGTCGGCCATGTCCGCCATGGAGCATCCGGCGTTGAGGTCGGGCAGCAGGACCTGCTGGTGCGCGCCGGTCAGGATGTCGGCCGACTCGGCCATGAAATGGACGCCACAGAAGACCACGAACTCAGCCTCGGTCTGCCCGGCGGCGATCCGGGAGAGCCCGAAGGAGTCGCCCCGGGCATCGGCCCAGACCATCACCTCGTCCCGCTGGTAGTGGTGGCCCAGGATGAAGACGCGGGGCCCGAGCGTCGCTTTGGCGACCCGGATCCGTTCGGCGAGTTCGTCCTGGCCGGCCGACGTGTAGACGTCCGGCAGTGCGTGCTGTAGGCGGAGCATGTGGATGTGACCTCCTCGGGGAGGCGCTCCGGTAGTGGCCGGCGGGGACAGCCTGGTCGCCCATCCGCGGGGATGTCGGCCCCGGAGCGGTAGATGTTCGCCGGAAACCAGGCCGGCGTCCCTTCAGTGTATTGCCATCGACTTGGGACCGCGCTCATGATCCGGAGCGGGCCGACCCGGTGGGTGCCGGCGGCACGGCACACTGGTGCCGTGGTCACCCGTCCCCAGTCCGGATCGATCCCCGACGAGCCGGGCTCGTACCAGTTCGTCGACGCCGACGGCCGGGTCCTCTACGTCGGCAAGGCCAAGTCCCTGCGCTCCCGGGTCAACTCCTACTTCCAGGACCCGGCCAACCTGGCGCCGCGGACGGCCCAGATGGTGGCCGCCGCCGACCACGTCGAGTGGATGGTGGTCGGCACCGAGGCCGAGGCCCTGCTGCTCGAGCACAATCTGATCCAGCAGTTCCAGCCCCGCTTCAACGTCCGCCTGAAGGACGACAAGAGCTACCCGTGGCTGGCGCTCACCGTGGGGGACGAATGGCCGAAGCCGGCCGTGGTGCGCGGCCGCAAGCGCAGCGGTGTCCGCTACTTCGGCCCGTACCCGAACGTCGGGGCCATCCGCGGCACGCTCGACCTGCTGCTCCGGTCCTTCCCGGTGCGGACCTGCTCGGACGCCAAGTTCCGCAATCACGAGCGGCTCGGACGACCGTGCCTGCTGTTCCACATCGAGCGTTGCTCGGGCCCGTGTGTGGGGGCCGTGACCAAAGAGGAGTACGACCGGCTGGTGGCCGATCTGGCCACGTTCCTGGCCGGGGACACCACGCCCCTCGAGCGGCAGCTGGAGTCGGGCATGCGGGAGGCATCGGCCGCCCTCGACTTCGAGCGGGCCGGAGTTCTACGCGACAAGCTCGAAGCCGTGCGCACGGCCGACGCCGTCCGGCAGATGGAGCTCGACCGGCCCGAAGACCTTGACCTGCTGGGCCTCGCCGAGGACGAGCTCGAGGCCGCCGTGCAGGTGTTCCACGTCCGTGCCGGCCGAGTGGTGGGCCGCTCGGCGCTGTTCGTCGACAAGGTGGAGGACCTGGCCCCCGACGCGCTGGTCGCCCGCCTGCTGGTCGACATCTACGCCGAGCCGGCCGGGGGGGTGCCCCGCCAGATCCTGGTCCCGACCATGCCCGCGGACCTGGAGGCCGTGTCCGCCTACCTGGCCGAGCGCCGGGGTGGGCCCGTGGCCGTCAAGGTCCCGCTGCGGGGCCCGAAGGCCGCGCTCCTCGAGACCGTGCAGCGCAACGCCGGCGACGCGTTCGTGCGGCACCGGCTGCAGCGTACGTCCGACCACAACAGCCGCGCCCGGGCGCTCGAGGCGCTCCAGCGGGAGCTGCATCTGCCCGTCGCCCCCCTGCGCATCGAGTGCTACGACATGAGCCACCTCCAGGGCACCGACTACGTCGGGTCGATGGTGGTCTTCGAGGACGGGCTGCCCAAGAAGAGCGACTACCGGCACTTCAAGGTGGCCACGGTGGCCGGCAACGACGACTACGCGGCGATGGAGGAGGTGCTGACGCGCCGGCTCACCGCGCTCCTCGACGAGGAGGCCCACGTCCGGGCCGGGGCGGTGGACGGGGCGGATCCGTCCGAGACCGCGGGCGGACCGGTGGCCACGGCCACGCGTCGCCGGTTCGCCTACCCGCCGCAGCTGCTGCTGATCGACGGTGGCCTCGGCCAGCTGCACGTGGCCACTCGGGTGCTCGACCAGCTCGGGCTCACGGACCGGATCCCGGTGGCGTCGCTGGCCAAGAGCTTCGAGGAGGTCTACCTCCCGGACTCCTCGGTGCCGGTCCGCCTGCCCCGCACGTCCGAGGCCCTCTACCTCCTGCAGCGCCTGCGTGACGAGGCCCACCGCTTCGCCATCTCGTACCACCGCACCCTGCGGGGCAAGCGGATGACGGTCGGTGCCCTCGACGGTGTCAAAGGCCTGGGCCCGAAGCGCCGGTCGCGCCTGGTCGAGCAGTTCGGCGGCCTGGGCGAACTCCGGAAGGCGACCCGGGACGAGCTGATGGGCCTATCGTGGTTACCGGCCGAGGTGGGTGCCGCCGTATTCGAGCGCCTGCACACGCCGTTGTCGCCGGAACGATGACCGACGGGTGAGAGTGGACCGATGAGCGAGTACCTGGTGGTGACCGGCATGTCCGGGGCGGGGCGGTCGACCGCCGCAGCCACCCTCGAGGACCTGGGCTGGTTCGTGATCGACAACATGCCGTCGGCCCTGATCGCCAAGGTTTCCGAGCTGGTCGACGGCACGGGGTCGGAGATGGAGCGGGTGGCCTTCGTGGTCGGCCGCGGCGGCGGCGACCTCGACGACGTCCTGCCGGCCGTCGACTCCCTCATCGCCGGGCGCAACCGGGTCCGGATCCTGTTCCTCGACGCCGCGGACGACGTGCTCATCCGGCGCTTCGAGGGGACGCGCCGCCGCCATCCCCAGGCCGCCCGGGGCGTCGTCGACTCCATCGCCGACGAGCGGGCGCTGCTCCTGCCGATCCGGGACCGTGCCGACCTGGTGATCGACACGGGCGAGCTCAACACCAACCAGCTCCGGTCCCGCCTCATCGAGGTGTTCGGCTCCGAGGAGCAGGGCAGCAGCATGCAGACCTCGGTGGTGTCCTTCGGCTTCAAGCACGGAGTGCCCCTCGACGTCGACCTGATGTTCGACTGCCGCTTCCTGCCCAATCCCTACTGGGACGAGCGCCTGCGCTCCCACAGCGGCCTCGAACCCGAAGTGCGCGAGTACGTGCTCGACCGGTACGAGACGACGGCGTTCCTCGACAAGCTCGAGGACCTCCTGGTCATGCTCATCCCCGCCTACCAGAAGGAGGGGAAGTCGTACCTGACGGTGGCCATGGGCTGCACCGGGGGGCGCCACCGGTCGGTGGTGCTGGCCGAGGAGCTGTCCCGACGGCTGGACGCCCACGAGCTCCCGACGACCGTGTTCCACCGCGACGTGGACCGGTGAGTGCCGTGACGGCCCCCGCGGGCGCCGGCGGCGGCTCCGGGCCCCGTGTGGTGGCCATCGGTGGGGGGCACGGTCTGGCGGCGACGCTGCGTGCCGTGCGGACCTACACCGACCGGGTCACGGCCATCGTCTCGGTGGCCGACGACGGTGGCTCCTCGGGCCGCCTGCGCGAACTGCTGCACATCATCCCGCCGGGCGACCTCCGCAAGTGCCTGATCGCGTTGGCGGAGCCCGGGAGCCCCCTGGCCACCGCCTTCGAGTACCGGTTCGACCAGGAGGAGCTGGCCGGCCACGCGCTCGGCAACCTGGTGCTGGCCGGGCTCATGGACGCGAAGGGCGACCCGGTGTCCGGCCTCGACGAGGCCTGTCGACTGCTCGGCGTGCGTGGCCGTGTGTTGCCGTCCTCGACCGAGCCGGTGGTGCTCAAAGCAGATGCCGCCTGCGGTGAGGTGACCGGGCAGGTGGCGGTCAACGGGACCGACCACATCCTCCGGGTCTCGCTGGTGCCCGCCGACCCGCCGGCGCCCGGGGCGGCGATCGCCGCGCTGGCCGAGGCCGACCAGATCGTCCTCGGCCCCGGGTCGCTCTTCACCAGCATCCTGGCCGCGGTGGCGGTGCCCCAGATCCTCGAGGCCGTCAACGCCTCGACGGCCCGACGGGTCTACCTGTGCAACCTGCGCCCCCAGGACACCGAGACGGCCGGGTACGACGTCGCCCGTCACGTCGCCGCCCTGTTGGCCCACGGGGTGGCGGTGGACCAGGTGGTGTGCGATTCGACCGGGATCGCCATCGGGAGGACCCCGGTGCCGGTGCTCGACGTGGCCCTGGCCAAGGCCAACGGCCTCGCCCACGACCCGGCCAGACTGGCGCACACCCTCGCCGATCTGCTCGGATGAGGCCAAGGACGCCCCGGATGCCCTAGCGTGGACGTGCCCCGCCCGTCGAGGGACGACGGGCCGGTCCACGGGACGTCCCCGGACGGCGCCGAGGAGACCATGCGATGAAGGGTGAGGCACCAGGGACATGACCGTACGAATCGGCATCAACGGCTTCGGGCGGATCGGCCGGAACTATCTCCGGGCGGCCCGCATCCTCGGAGCGGACGTCGAGGTGGTGGCCGTCAACGACCTCACCTCGGCGGACACGCTGGCCCACCTCCTCAAGTACGACTCCACCCACGGACGGTTCGACAGTGACGTGACGGTGGACGGGACCAGCCTGGTGCTGGACTCCGGGCCCGTCGCCGTGCTGGCCGAGCGGGACCCCAAGGCCCTGCCGTGGGCCGAGCTCGGGGTCGACGTGGTCATCGAGTCGACCGGCCACTTCACCTCGAAGGACACGGCCAGCGCCCACGTCGAGGCGGGGGCCAAGCGGGTCATCATCTCCGCGCCGGGCACGGGTGTCGATGCCACCTTCGTGGTCGGCGTCAACGACGACCAGTTCGATCCGGCCAAGGACGTCGTCGTCTCCAACGCCTCGTGCACCACGAACTGCTTCGTCCCCATGGTCAAGGTGCTCGACGACGCCTTCGGCGTCGAGTCGGGGCTGATGACCACGGTGCACGCTTACACCAACGACCAGAACCTGCTCGACCTGCCCCACAAGGACCTCCGCCGGGCCC
>CAZULR010000206.1:0-5078 GCA_964621235.1 uncultured Acidimicrobiaceae bacterium | reverse complement strand
CCAGGACGCACACCACGAGGAGCTCGGAGCTGAGGAAGAACTGCAGGGTGCACAGGCCGCCGAGGGCGAGTCCCCAGGCCCAGGCCCGCCCGCGCTGGCGCACCAGCAGCTCGTCGAGGCACCAGACGAGGAGGGGTGGCACCACGAGGGTGGCGAACTCGACGTGCTGGAGGGTGAGGTTCTCGATGACGAACGGGGAGAAGCCGTAGAACAGGCCGGCCAGGAAGGCGGCCGGCTGCCAGGTCGTCCATCGCAGCAGCAGCGCCCGGGCCGACAGGGCGGTGGCCACCGGTGCCAGGGTGGCGGCGACGTTGAGGGAGGCGACCGGGCCGAACACCCAGGTCACCGGGGCGAGGGGCAGGCTGATGGCCAGGAAGCTGGTGTTGGCCGGCAGGTTGATGCCCGAGGGGTGCAGGGCCCGGGTGGAGAAGAACAGGGCGTCGCCGTGACGCAGGGCGTAGGCCGGCCACGCCATGAACCAGGTCAGGAGGGACGTGTCGCCGCAGCCGCAGGTGCTCGTCGACGTCGGGTGGTGGAGCCAGACGCCGGACCACAGCACGAGGGCCAGGGCGAGGTACGACACGGCAGCCAGTCCGTGGGCCGTCCAGCGGCTCCGGAGGGCGTGCATCCGCGCAATGTACTGCCCGAGGGCCGGGCCGGCGTGCCGGGTGCCGCCGGTCGGTGGCGGCAGGTGGGATACCGTGCCTCCACACCGGGGCCCGCTCGAGCGTGCCGCCGGGGCGACGTCCGAGGAAGCACGACATGACCACCCCGAGCCCGGCAGCACCCCAGCACCGGTTCCACGCCGATGCACTGGCCGGCCGCCCCTCCGCCACCGGGGGAGGCCGGGTCCTCGGCCTGGACGGACTCCGGGCGGTCGCCGTCCTGCTGGTGCTCGGCTTCCACTTCGGCGTCGGCTGGCTGGGGGGCGGCTTCTTCGGCGTCGACGTGTTCTACGTGCTGTCCGGCTTCCTCATCACCGGCCTCCTCCTCGCCGAGTTCGAGCGCCGGGACCGCATCGGCCTCGGCGCCTTCTGGCTGCGCCGGGCCCGCCGCCTGTTGCCGGCGCTCCTGCTGGTGCTCGTCGCCGTGACCCTCATGGTCCGGTTCGCCGAGCCGGCCGGCACCTACCCCGGCTTCCGCGGGGCGGCGCTGTCGGCACTGTTCTACGTCTCCAACTGGTGGCAGGTGGCCGGCAGCGGCAACTACTTCGTGGCCACCGGGGCGACCTCACCGCTGACGCACACCTGGTCCCTCGCCGTGGAGGAGCAGTTCTACCTCGTGTGGCCGCTCGTGGTCCTCGCCGCCCTCCACGTCGCCGGGCCCTTCCGGCGCGGCGTGCGCGCCGTGCTGGCCGTGGCCGCCGTCGGCGCCGTGGCCTCCGCCGTCGAGATGGCGGCCCTCTTCCGACCCGGTGGGAACACCACCCGGATCTACTTCGGGACCGACACCCACGCCCAATCTGTCCTGGTGGGCGCCGTCCTGGCCTGCCTGCTCACGCTGGTGGCCCGCCACCGGGGGGCGTCCGGAATGGACCCCGTCGCCCGGGGCGCGGGGGCCCGCACCGTGCTCACGGTGGCCGGCCTGGCCGGCGCCGCCGTGGTGGTCGTGGCGTCACGCCGGCTGGACGGAGCCTCGCCGGCCGCCTACCGGGGCGGCTTCCTGCTGGTGGCGGTGGGCGCCGCCGCCGTGGTGGCGGCGGTCGTGACGGTGCCCCGCGGCCCGCTGGCCCGGCTGCTGTCGGTGGCACCCCTGGTATGGCTGGGAACGCTCTCCTACGGCATCTACCTGTGGCACTTTCCGGTGGCCGTCTACCTCGACGCCGGCCGGACCGGCCTGCACGGTCCGGCCCTGCTGGCGCTGCGTTCGGTGGTGACGGTGGCCGTGGCCGCCGCCAGCTTCTACCTCGTCGAGCGACCGGTCCTGGAGGGCCGTTTCTGGCGCTCCCTCCGGTCGGCCGGGCCGGCCGCGGTGGCCGTGCTGGCGACGGTGGCCGTGGTGGTGGCGGGCACCGCCGGGCAGGCGACGGCGGCACCGACGTCGCCGGCCGGCCTGGTCGGGTCGCGGGCCACCGCAGCCGAATGGCGGGCCGTCCACCTCACGAGCTTCGACGGGTCGGGTCACCGCCTGCGGGTCCTGATCGTCGGCGACTCGCTGGCCCTGACGGTGGCCGTCGGCATGGCGCCGTACGCCCAGTCCTACGGGATCGACCTCGGCGGCCGCTCGCACACCGGCTGCGGCGTGGCCATCGCCCTACCGCTGTCGGACCACGGCGTGGTCGGCGATCCGTTCCCCAACTGCCCGACGTGGCCGACCTGGTGGAGCGACGACGTGCGCCAGCTGCACCCGCAGGTCGTCGGTCTGGTCATCGGCTTCTGGGAGGTGATGGACCGCGTGGTCGACGGCCGCTGGCAGCACCTCGGCGACCCCGGCTACGACGCCTACGAGACCGCCCAGCTCGAGCGGGCGGTGGCGATCCTCTCGTCCGGCGGCGCCAAGGTGGCCCTGTTCACTGCGCCCTACTTCCACACGGGGGAGCAGCCCGACGGCAACCCGTGGCCCCAGGACGACCCGGCCAGGGTGGACCGGCTCAACCAGCTCCTCGCCGCCGTGGCCCGTCGCCACCCCGGCGTGGTGAGCCTGGTGCCGCTGAACCGCTTCCTCGATCCCCAGGGGCACTTCACGTGGACGCTCGACGGCCACGTCGTCCGCCAGGGGGACGGCGTGCACACCACGCTGGCCGGCGGTGCCTACCTCGCCCCCCGGGTCCTGCCCCTGCTGGCCGCCCTCGGCCCCCGCTGACCGAACCCCAGGTCAGAGGCCTGGTCACGGCCGGGCGACGGCTTGGCGACGGAATGGCGACGGGGCGCCAACCGCATTAGTTAGCAAAACTAACTATACTGGCCTCCATGACCTCGACCCTTCCGGCTCCGATCGGCGACCCCACCGGGGGCGTGCCGGCACCCGGGGGAGCGGTCGACCCGGCCGAGGCGGAGCTGGCGTCGCGGCTCCGCCTGGCCGTGACCCGCCTGCACCGTCGGCTGCGCCAGCACGCCACGGGGGGGCTCACGCCGTCGCAGGCCTCGGCGCTGGCCGGGGTGGACCGGCTCGGCTCGCCGACACTCGGGGCCCTGGCCGCGCGCGAGTCCGTGCAGCCGCCGACCATGACCAAGGTCGTGGGGGCGCTCGAGGAGCGCGGCCTGGTGACCCGGGTGACCGACCCCGACGACCGCCGCATCGCCCGGCTGACCCTGACGCCGGCCGGAGCCGAGACGCTGCGCCAGTCACGCTCGATGCGGACCGCCTTCCTCGCCGACCGCCTGCACCGGCTCGGGCCCGCCGACCGCGGCGCGCTCGCCGACCTCACCGACCTCCTCGAGCGGCTGGTCGACATGGACGACGGGTGAGCGCCGTCCGCGCCGCGGCGCGCCAGACCTTCAGCTCGCTCCGGATCCGGAACTTCCGGCTCTACTTCTGCGCCCAGCTCATCTCGGTGTCCGGCACCTGGATGCAGTCGGTGGCCCAGGCCTGGCTGGTCCTCCACCTGACCGACAGCGGTGTCGCCCTCGGCATCGTGGTCGGGCTCCAGTTCCTGCCGATGCTGCTGTTCGGGCCGTTCGGCGGCCTGGTGGCCGACCGGGCCAACAAGCGGAACCTGCTCTACCTCACGCAGTCGGCCGGCGGGCTGCTGGCCCTGGTCCTCGGCATCCTGGTGGTCACGGACACCGTCGTGCTCTGGCAGGTGTACCTGCTCGCCGGCCTGCTCGGTGTGGTCAACCTGTTCGACAACCCGGCCCGCCAGACGTTCATGATCGAGATGGTCGGCCGCGAGGACCTGGCCAACGCCGTCAGCCTCAACTCGTCGCTCATGAACATGTCGCGGGTGGTGGGCCCGGCCATCGGCGGTGTCATCATCACCGTGTTCGGGCTCGGTGTCTGCTTCTTCGTCAATGCCGCCTCCTACGCCGCCGTCCTCGTCGGCCTGGCCATGATGCGCACGCGCGAGCTCCATCGCGGCACGCCCGTGCCCCGGGCCCGGGGTCAGATCCGCGAGGGCTTCCGCTACGTGTGGTCCACGCCGGCGCTGCGCAACGTCCTGCTGTCCGTCGCGCTGATCGGGATCTTCGCCTACAACTTCACGGTCACCCTGGCGCTGTTGGCCAAGGGGACCTTCCACGGCGGGGCCGGGACCTACGCCGTCCTGACGTCCTGCATGGGCGCCGGCGCGGTGGTCGGCGGGCTGATCGCCGCCCACCACGCCCGACCCACGCCCCGACTGCTCCAGGTCCTGGCGCTCGTCTTCGGCGGGCTCCTCGCCGCGGTGGCGCTGGCCCCCACCCTGGTGGCCGCGGACCTGCTCATCGTGCTCATGGGCGCGGCGTCGATCGGCTTCATCGCCACGGCCAACGCCACCCTGCAGCTGACGGCGGAGCCCGCCATGCGGGGCCGGGTGATGGCGCTCTACGCCATGGCCTTCCTGGGCACGACGCCCATCGGGGCCCCGCTGGTCGGTGCCATCGCCCAGTGGACCAACCCCCGTGTCGCCCTGCTGGTCGGCGCGGTCGCCACCGTGCTCTCGGCGGGGCTGCTGATGTGGCGTCACCAGGTCCGGCTGCGCGCCGGCGCCGCGGACGGCGCCGGTGGGCTCGAGGCCGAGGCCCGTGCGGTCGAGGCGACCGAGTCCGACACCCGCGCCGCCTGAGCGCGCCGGGTCAGCCGGCGGCGACCGCCTTGGGCTCCTTCGGCAGGCCCAGCACCCGCTCGCCCACGATGTTCCGCTGGATCTCCGCGGTCCCGCCCCAGATGGTCTCGGACCGCGAGAAGAAGAACGACGCCTGCAGCGCGCTGACCGGGTAGTCCTCGCGACCCCGGCGCAGTCCCTCCTCGGTGACCTCGTCCGGATCACCGGTGAGGATCTGGCCGTCCATGCCCAGGATGTCGATGGCGAGCTCCATCGTCTCCTTGTGGAACTCCGACCAGTTCATCTTGTTGGCCGCACCCAGGGCCGCCATGTGGTGCGTGCCGTTGAGCGCATCGGTGAGCGACCGGTAGCCGTTGATCTCCATGATCTTGACCTT
>CAZULR010000205.1:0-5101 GCA_964621235.1 uncultured Acidimicrobiaceae bacterium | reverse complement strand
GACGACCTCGGCTTCGCCCACCTCGGTGGCTACGGCTCGGACCTCGAGACACCGAACGTCGACCGGCTGGCCGGTCGGGGGCTCCGGTTCACGAACTTCCACACCACCGCGGTCTGCTCGCCGACCCGGTCCTGCCTGCTCACCGGCCGCAACCATCACCGCGTCGGCATGGGCATGCTGCCCGACCTGCCGACGAACTTTCCCGGATACGCGAGCCACTTCCCGAGGTCCGCGGGGACGCTCGCCCAGATCCTGCGGGCCGACGGCTACGCCACCTTCTGCGTCGGCAAGTGGCACCTCGTGCCCCGCGACGAGCGTGACACCGGCCCCTACGGGATGTGGCCGACCAGTCAGGGCTTCGACCGGTACTACGGGTTCCTCAACGGTGAGACGAACCAGTGGACGCCCAACCTGGTGCGCGACACCAACCACGTCGAGCCGCCGAGGACGCCCGAGGAGGGCTACCACCTGGAGGCCGACTTGGCGGACAACGCCATCGCCTACCTCCGCGAGCTCCGCCGGTCCCACCCCGACCGCCCGTTCCTGCTCTGGTACGGCTCGGGCGCACCGCACGCGCCCCACCAGGCGCCCGACGAGTGGATCGAGCGCTTCGAGGGGCGGTTCGACGAGGGCTGGGACGTCTGGCGCGAGGCGACCCACCGCCGGCAACTCGAGCTGGGCATCCTCCCCGAGGGCACGCCGCTGTCGCCTCGGCCACCGTGGGTGGAGGAGTGGTCGACGATCGACGGGCCCCGCCGGCGCCTCTACGCCCGCATGATGGAGGTCTGTGCGGCCTTCATCGCCCACGCCGACCACCAGGTGGGTCGCATTCTCGACCACCTGGCGGCGACCGGGGAGCTCGACGACACCCTCGTCGTGTGCGTCTCGGACAACGGTGCGTCCGCCGAGGGTGGGCCCAACGGGACCTACAACCAGCTCGGTCACTACATCTCCGACGAGCCCGACGACATCGACGACGAACTCGCCCATCTCGACGACCTCGGCGGGTTCGGGTCGAGCGGGCACTACCCGTGGGGATGGGCGCTCGCCGGCAACACGCCGTTCCGGCGGTGGAAGCGGTACACCTTCGAGGGGGGCGTCCGCGATCCGTTCGTCCTCGCGGGACCGGGCGTCGAGGACGCCGGTGCCCTGCGCCACCAGTACTGCCACGCCACCGACGTCCTGCCCACGGTCCTCGAGCTCTGCGGCATCGAGCTGCCCGAGGTGGTCGACGGGATCGAGCAGATGAGCTTCGACGGCTCGACGCTGGTGCCGGCGGTGCTCGACCCCACGGCACCCGATCCGCATCCGGTGCAGTACTACGAGTGCTGGGGGAGTCGCGCCATCTACCGTGACGGCTGGAAGGCCGTCACCAATCACGTGAACCAGCTCACCGCGGCCGAGCGGGAACGCATCGTGGGCAGTCACGACTTCGCCACGGACCGCTGGGAGCTCTACGACACCCGGGTCGACCCGTCCGAGGTCGACGATCTGGCCGACGCGCGGCCGGAGCTGCTCGACGAGCTGGTGCGCCTGTGGTTCACCGAGGCCGAGCGAAACCAGGTGCTGCCGATCGACGACGGGCACATGACGCGGATCCGCCACATGCGGTCCCCCTGGACGGCGCCACGCCTCGCCTACGAGCTGCGCCCGGGTGACAAGGTCCACGAGGTGGTCGGGCCGAACATCGCCGGAGGGTTCCGGATGGTGGCCGCGTTCGACGGACCGCTGCCGGTCGTCGAGACGGCGGTGCTGTGCGAGCAGGGCGACTGGAACTCGGGGTGGGCCTGGTACCTGACCGAGGGACAGATCCGGTGGTGCCTGGCCGGCAAGGGGGGTGCCCACACGGTCGCCGCCGACGTCCCCGTCGGCACGACCGGCGGCGGTGTCCTGCTCATGGCGGAGGGTCAGCTGGTCGACGGGTCGCTCGAGGTCGTGCTCTCCTCGGACGGCGAGGAGCTGGCCCGACGGCCACTGGGCGTCCACCCACCGTTGGCGTGGTCTCCCGACGGCGCGTTCCTGACGGTCGGCTACAGCCGGCCGTTCCCGGTGTGCACCGACTACCAGCCGCCGGCCCCGGCGCCGGGATCACTCGTGGGCGTGTCCATCACCGTCGGCCCGCTGCCACCGTCGGACCCCGCCGCGGAGCTCGAACGGATCATGCGGCACCAGTGAGCTGGGACGGCACCGGCCGGTGGACCCTCGAGGTCCGTCGCTCCCCGGACATGGCAGAGCGCCCGTCCCACACATCAGCGGGGACCGGGCGCTCGCCTTCAGTTGTGCTCCGAGCCGGAAGTCGGAGGGGAGATGGCGACCAGGGGGGACATCCTCGCCCCAGCGCTGCAACGCTCCCACTGCGAGCCGCTTGCCGTTGACTACCTGGGCCTTCCGGGCGACCGCCCGGTGACTCCCTCGACACTCCCGCTCAGGATGAGGTACCTCGGTGTGCTCTGCCCATCGGCTACCTCCTTCGGGATCCGCTCCGATCCCTCACTGACAGTCTGCGCCTCGATGGTCCGTTTGTGAAGGGTCGAATTCCCCGGAGCGTTCGTGGCCGGCTGGCGCTCCCTGCGCACTCCCCTCCATGGTGATCAACTCGTCCAGAAGCTCCTCCCACGGGAAGTGGTCCCACCCCTCCTCCTCGCCGATGCGCCGCGCTGCGTCGACCGCCTCCTCGACCCACAGGATGTGCACGTCCTCGCCGACCGTCGTCACCGGGCCCCGTGGTCCCGACGTGCCCATCCGGACGCCGAACCACACGTCACGCCACTGCCGGTGGAGCTCGTGCACCCGCGCCCACCCGGGATGGGACGGGTCGGTGTGGGCCGCGACCTCCATCGCCCACTCGGCGCATCTCCGGGCGCGACGGGCGTCGGCCGCCGCGGTCGTGCCCGCCACCAGTGCGGCGCGGCGCCCCAGCGCGGCCCGCTCCGAGGCGGGAAACTTCCGCCCGGCGTTCCGGACGAAGACCCCGAGCATCGGGGATGACGAGACCGGCGCCGTGCCGGGCGTCGATGCCGCGGACGGCACCGAGTCGTCCCGGTGGCGGCGGCTCAGGGTTGCAGCCCCGGGTAGGGCAGTGCGGCCAGGACACCACCACCGTTCACCCGGGGACCCAGCAGCGGCGTCTCCGTGGCGGTCGCGGGGTCGAACCAGAACAGGGTCTCCCCCGACCCACAGGCCATCTGGGCCAGCAGCGCGAGCTGGGTCTGGTGGGCGCCGATGACCTGGACGCTGTCGGTCGCCCCCGGCACGGTGACCTTCGCCGTCGTGCCGTCCGGATTGCGCTGGGCGAGGTACTCCGTGCCGCAGCCACCGAGTGCCTGGACGTAGGTGGCGGAACCCACCTGCCAGGCGTCGACGTCGCCGTAGTCGGGCGCCTGGGGGTTCGTGAGCCGGCTGGCCGTCTGGCCGCTGACGGGGACGATCCAGAGCGACGGCCCCGACGACGTGCTCGACGCCGGTGGCTGGCACGCCGCGACCAGGTCACCGGCGTCCCACCACCGTGTCGGGGTGCAGACGCCTCCCTGGGGCCCAACCGCACGGACGAAGGTGCCGTCGTTGGCCACCAGCGCCATCCCGGTGGTCGTTCCCACCACCAACTGGGTCCCGTCGAGCCCGGGTAGGAAGGAGGTCGCCAGCGTGCCGAGCCCTGGGTAATTGTCCGGGTAGCTGACCTGGGTGGTGCCGGACCACGACGTGCGGACCAGGGTGGTCGGTGCCTGGTCGACGCCCTCGGTCCACACGAGCAGGGCCTGGCCGGTGGGCCTGGTGAACTTGGCCGAGGCGTTCTCGGACTGCGTGACGGAGTGGAGCACCCTGCCGGTGGCGAGGTCGAGGTCGTCGAAGGTGGAGCCGCCGCTTCCCCCGGGCTCGAGCAGGAGCACGCGGCGGCCGTCGCCGGACCAGTCGACGAGGGAGTAGTCGGAGGGCGCGGGAAGTGTGGTCACGAGATAGCGGCCCCCCGCGGGGTCGACGAGGAACACGGTCGTGGGCTGCTGCTCCCAGCCGGAGGACCCGGACCCCGGGGCCACCGCGGCATGGGGACCCCAGAGGGCGACCATCCAACCCGGGCCGACCAGCGCCCACGGGATGGCCGACGCCGGCGATTGTGTCCCGGCGGCCACCGCGGGCACCGTCGTCGTGGACGACGGCGGGGCCACCGGGTTCGTCGAGGTCACCGACGTCCCCTTTGCCGGACCCGCCGAGGGACTGGAACTGCACCCGGCGAGGAGGAGCGCGAGAGCGGCCACCACCACCCGTCCGGCCGTCACACGCTGTCGCATGCCCCACCTCGTTCCGTCTCGGCCCAGGTCGCTGGTCGCATCGTAGGCACAGGTACCGCCCGGCGCCGTGAAACCGCACGGGTCCGGGACGAGGGGTCAGGCAGCGGCACCCGCCGTTGCCAGAAGACCGGTACTCGGGCTGATGACGGCGTCGATGAGGCCGTAGCCGATGGCCTCGTCGGGGGTCATGAAGTAGTCGCGGTCGATGTCCCGCATCACGTCGTCGACGGGCCGCCCGCTGTGGTGGGCGATGATCTCCCCCATCCGCCGGGTGAGGGCCAGCACCTCGCGGAGCTGGATCTCCATGTCGCTCGGCGCCCCGCGGGTCCCCGCACTCCCCTGGTGGATCATGATCCGGGCGTTGGGGAGCGCCAGGCGCTTGCCGGGTGCGCCGCCGCACAGCACCATCGCCGCGGCGGACATCCCCATGCCGACGCAGATGGTCGAGACGGCGGGCTGGACGTGTTGGATGACGTCGTAGATGGCCATCCCGGCATACGCCATGCCACCGGGTGAGTTGATGTAGAGGTGGATGTCCTTCTCCGGATCCTGGGCCTCGAGGTAGAGCATCTGCGAGATGATCAGGTTGGCGACCTGGTCGTCGACCTCCTGGCCGAGGAAGACGATCCGCTCCCGGAGCAGGAGGGAGTAGATGTCGAAGGCCCGGTCGCCCCGACCGGACTCATCGATCACCGTGGGGATCAGGCTGTGTCGTGGTTGCACCGGGACCTCCTCTGGCCTCCGGCGGGACGTCCACCGGATATCGCTGTCATGATATCTCAAGGACGAGATATCATGACAGCGATAGTCTGACC
>CAZULR010000204.1:0-5160 GCA_964621235.1 uncultured Acidimicrobiaceae bacterium | reverse complement strand
AGGTCGGCGGCGCGGACGCGCCGGCGGGCCCGGCTGGCGATCTGGCGGCAGGCGGCCGGTGACTTGCCGACCGTGGCACCGATCTCCGCGTAGGGGACGGCGAACACCTCGGCCAGGACGAACACGGCCCGCTCCACGGGAGTCAGCTCGTCGAGGAGGATGAGGAAGCCGAGGGTGAGCGAGTCGGCGAGCTCGGCGGCCTCCTCGGGACCCGGCGCGTCCACCAGCGGCTCGGGCAGCCACGGTCCCGGGTAGCCGGGCGCCCGACGTCGGGCCCGGAGGTGGTCGAGGGCGACGCGGGTGGTGACGGTGGTGAGCCAGGCCACCGGCCGGTCGACGGCCGACCGGTCGGTGCGCTCCCAGCGGAACCACGCCTCGGAGACCACGTCCTCGGCGTCGGCCAGGCTGCCGAGGATGCGGTAGGCGATCCCGACGAGCCGCGGCCGCTCGTCGGTGAAGAGGGCGGTCGGATCCGGCCCGGGCCCGCTCACCGGACCGGTGCCGCCGAGGCCAGCCCGTCGAGCGCCCGCCGGCCGGCCGCGGCGCCGCTGGCCAGGGCGGCGTCGGCCAGGAGACCCGCGGGCCCGACCCAGTCCCCGGCGAGGTGGACGCCCGGGGTGCCGGTCGCCCCGACGGCCGGCCGCCCGGGCAACCCGCCGAGCGCCGCCCGGGGCACCGTGCCCGCCACGGTCATCGAGGCCAGGAAGCGCGCGGCCAGGACCTCGTCGTCGGACACCCCCGCGAGCCGCCGGTGGGCATCGAGCGCCGGTCGGTCCTCGGCGGCCGACCGGGCGCCGTAGCGCAGGACGGCCACGACGGCCCGGCCCTCCGGCGCCTGGCGGGCCGGCGGTCCCTGGGTGGTGGCGTAGAGGGGCTCGTCGATCCCGAGCACGTACCCGGGCTGCGGCGGTCGACGCACACCCAGGTCGAGGCAGGCGGCGGTCACGGGTGCGCCCAGGTCGCCCCAGTCCGGCGGGTCCGGAAGGAGCGCGCGGGCGGCCGCCGGCGGGCCCACGGCCACCACTACCTGGCGGGCGACGACGCGGTCCTCACCCACGGTGACCTCCAGCCCGCCGGCGGCGGGGGTGATGGCGCCCGCCGGGGCGGACGTCCGGACCTCGATGTCGCCGGACAGCGCGCTGGTGAGCTGGGCCCATCCGCCGTCGAGGTAGAGGACGCCACCGGACGCGGCCAGCTGGAGTTGGGCGAGCGCCGCGTCCGCGCCGAGCTCGTCGACGTCGGCGCAGTAGGTCCCGAGCCGCAGCAGGGCCAGGATCACGGCGTCGGCGTCGGCGCGCAGATCGAAGTCGTCGAGCCACTCCCGGGTGGAGATCCCCTCGAGCGTCGCCGGCGCCATGCGGGGGAGCCGGGCGAGGATGGCGGCCAGGCGGGTCTTGCTCCGGGCGCCGAGCAGCGGACTGCGCAGGAGGGATCCGGGTCCGGTGGGGAGTCGGTGCAGCTCGCCTCCGCGGGCGCCGAGGTAGCGGTTCAGCGGTGGTGGGGCACCGCGCGGCGTCACGCCGACGGAGGCGAGGGCGGCCGCACCGGGGCCGCCGAGGTAGAGCGCATGCCCGCCGAGGTTCCAGAGGAACCCGTCGCGCTCGGTGGTCCGGGCCCGTCCCCCCGGCTGGTGGGCCTCGAGTACCAGTGCGGCCGCCCCGCCCCGGGTGGCAGTGGCGGCGGCGGTCAGGCCGGCGAGTCCGCCGCCGATGACGGCGATGTCGGTGTGGATGTCCATGCCTGGTCGACGCCCGGGGGCAGCGGGTTGTGACACGGTCGGGCCCGCGGGCCCGTGCTCACCCGTTGTGGCGCTCCGCGCGGCGGTCCATGCGGCGGTCGCGGATCATGCGCTGGCCCATGGTGTCGGAGAGTGCGGTCGTGACCCAGATGATGAGGGTGGCCCAGAAGTAGGTCGTGATGCCGCTGATGTGGAGCCCGGAGACGATCAGGTTGACGACGATCAGGGAGACGATGGTCGAGGCGATGGCCAGGAGACCGGCCAGCGCCACCGAGGGCTGGCGGATGAGGACCCGCAGGGCCATGAACTGCACGGCGATGTGGATCAGCCAGAAGATGACCGTGGTCTCGACCAGGGCGGTGACCGTCAGGCTGAGGCCCGTTAGCACGGCGTCGGACACCAGGATGCCGAGCGCGACGCCGGCCAGCCCCATCCCGATGCGGATACCCCAGCGTGCGAGCACCGTCTCACGGTACTCCGTGCCCGAGGTGGTCCCGTGGAGGGAGGCCCGGGCACGGGACGGGGCGGAGTGGTACGTTGCCAACGCAGCACCGCAGCACATGGCAGTTCTTCGGGGAAGCCGGTCGAAGTCCGGCGCTGGTCCGCAACCGTGGGTGATGGGCATGTCCGCTCGTCACAAGTCGGGTTACCGGGAACCGTCAGGGAGTCCATATCCGTCGAGACACGCGGTGGGGACTCGGATGGTCAGGGTCCCGCACGGTCACTGCACTTCCGGGTAGCCACCGGAAGGGAAACCGTCATGATCCACTCACCGGCCCGACTGTGGGGGCTCGCCGCCCCCGTCGCACTCGCCACCTCGCTGGGACTGGGGATGCTCGCCGCACCCGGCACCGCGTCCGCCGCGCCGCCTCCCCCGTCGCTGCCCCAGGCGACACAGGCCAAGGCCGCCGCCAAGTGGCTGGCCACCCAGGTCGGCGCCGGTGGCTACGTCCCCTCGACGACGTCGCCGGGCACGCCCGACCTGGACGCCACCGCCAACACCGTCCTGGCCCTCGCCTCGGCGGGTGTCGCCGCCGGCAAGGCCAACTCGGCCCTCACCTATCTGAAGGGGCACGTCAACGCCTACGTCACGGTGTCCGGCAGCGACGGCCCGGGTCAGCTCGCCCTGCTCATCCTCGACGCCCACGCCCTCGGCGTGTCGCCCACGTCGTTCGGGGGCACGGACCTGGTGACCCGCCTCCTGGCCACCCAGCGGACCGCCGGGGCCAACGCCGGTCTGTTCGGCGTCCAGTCCCCCGCGTTCGACGGCGCCTACCGGCAGGGTCTGTCCCTCGCCGCACTCGCCGTGGCCGGAATCCGGTCCGGCGCGGTCGTGACGAAGGCCGAATCCTGGCTGTCGGCCCAGCAGTGCAGCGACGGTGGGTGGACCAGTTACGTCTCCTCATCCAACCCCTGTAGCGGCGATCCGGCCGACTTCGAGGGCCCGGACACCAATTCGACCGCGCTGGCCGTCGAGGGCCTGAAGGCCCAGCACGCCCTCGGGGCGACGGCCGCCGCCGGGGCGCTCAATTTCCTGACCGGGGCCCAGGACGCCGACGGGGGCTGGGGCTACGAGCCGAACTCGGTGACGGCACCCGGCTCCACCGATCCGGACTCGACCGCACTGGTGTTCCAGGCGCTGCTGGCCCTCGGCACGCCGCCGTCGGCGCCCAAGCTGTCCACAGTCGCCGACCCCGTGGCCGTCCTCGACTCGTTCCAGATCACCTCGGGCAGCGGAGCCGGCGCCCTCGGGTTCCCGGGCATCAGCGGTCCCAACCTCCTGGCCACGTACGAGGCCGTCCCGGCGCTCGCCGGCGTGACCTTCGCGTACGACCTGGGCACCCCGGTCGTCACGCTGGTGACGCCGGCCACCGGCCCGGTCGCCGGCGGCACCACGGTGCAGGTGGGCGGCCGCGGGTTCACCGAGGCCGAGTCGGTCCACTTCGGCAACGTGGCGGCCACCGCGGTGACCGTCACCTCCTCGAAGTCGCTGACCGCGGTCGCGCCCGCGGGCACGGTCGGCACCGTCGACATCACGGTGACGACTCCGGCCGGCACCAGTCCGGCGGCCACGGCCGACCGCTTCACCTACCACGCCTGATCCACGGCGGGGCCCCTCCGGCTCGGTACGCCCCCGACATCCCCGGGGGCGTACCGCCGGTCGGGCCGCCCGGCTGCCCCCGGCGGCCGCGGGCCGGGCCCGCGGGCCGGTCGGGGAGACACGATCCGGGCGGGGCGGGCTGTAGGATCGAGGCGTCACCAGATGCTCGCCAGGGAGGCGGGGCCGACAGCGCCGGCGCCCTGGGCCACGGGTCGTGAACCACCCACCGATGAATCCGGACACCCACAGGCCCACGCCCCGCGCCACCAGTCGGCGCCCCGTCGGGACCCACCGGTGAGGGTCACCGCCCACGAGGCGGCAGCAGCCGTCGGGGGCCGGGTGCACGGTCCCGAGGCCACCTTCGAGGGTGCGTCGACCGACTCGCGGACCGTCGTCGCCGGGCAGCTGTTCGTCCCGGTGGTGGCCGCCCGCGACGGGCATGACTTCATCGCCGCGGCCAGGGACGCCGGGGCCGTGGCCTACCTCACCTCCCGGGCGCCGTCCGAGGGCACGGCGATCGAGGTGGACGACACGACGCGGGCCCTGTGGAACCTGGGACGCCATGCCCGCACCCGTCTACCCGACGCCGTGGTCGGAATCACGGGCTCGGTCGGCAAGACGACGGTCAAGGACCTGGTGGCGGGTGGATTGGCCGCAGGCCGGCGCACCCACGCCACCCGCGCCTCGTTCAACAACGAGCTGGGCGTCCCGCTCACGCTCCTCGCCGCACCCGACGGCGTGGAGATCGTGGTGCTCGAGATGGGCGCCCGCTTCCCGGGGGACATCACCCGCCTCTGCGAGCTCGCCCGACCGACGATCGGCGTCATCACCTCGATCGGCTCGGCCCACCTCGAACACCTGGGCGGGCTCGCCGGCGTGCGCGCCGAGAAGGGCTCGCTGCTCGTCGGCCTGCCGGCCGCGGGGTTCGCCATCGTCAATGACGTGGACTGCGGAACCGACGTGCGGGCGCGCACGTCGGCCACCGTCGTGACCTTCGGCACCGCGACGGGCGACGTGCGGGCGACGGTGCAGGCGCTCGACGATGAACTGTGCCCCACCGTCCGGGTCGAGTCACCGTGGGGGAGCGGCACCGCCACGTTGTCGGTCCGGGGAGTCCACCAGGCCGCCAACGCGGCAGCCGCCGTCGCCACCGCGGTGTGCGCCGGGGTCGATTTCGACGCCGCCCTCGCCGGAGTGGCCGCAGCCGAAGGGAGCCGACTGCGGGCCGAGCTGTGGCGGACCCCGACGGGACTGCGTGTCCTCAACGACTCCTACAACGCCAATCCCGCCTCGACCGCGGCGGCCCTGCGCAGCCTGGCCC
>CAZULR010000203.1:0-5164 GCA_964621235.1 uncultured Acidimicrobiaceae bacterium | reverse complement strand
TGAGGCACAGGCCGGCGGCGTCGCTGGTCACATTGGGCCGGTTCTCGTAGATGATGCCGATGACACCGAGCGGGATGCGGACCCGCTCCACCCGCAGGCCGTTGGGACGGACCCATCCCTCCACCACCTCACCCACCGGGTCCGGGAGCCTGGCCACGTCCCGGAGGCCGTCGGCCATCCCGGCAATCCGCCCGGCGTCCAGTCGGAGCCGGTCGAGGGAGGTCGCGCCGGCGCCTTCGGCCTCGGCGGCGGTGACGTCGACCCCGTTGGCCTCCAGGATCAGTGCGGCACGCTCCTCCACCAGGTCGGCCGCGACCCGCAGCGCATCGTCACGCACGGCGGACGAGGAAGCCGCCAGGACGCGTCCCGCGGCCTTGGCGCGTCGACCGAGGTCGACCAGGGGATGTTCGGCGTCCAGTGGCACGGGGCAAGCGTAGTGGGCGTCCCGGAGCCTCCGGTGCGGCGGCCCTGGAGGGCGGTGACCGGTGGTGGCGTTCGGCGACGCGCCAGCGGCGGCTCGTTCCTAGGCTGGAGGCATGCCGTCCGAAGACAGCGCGCCCGAGCCCCCCGGAGCGCGGCGCAAGCTCCCGAAGCAGCTAGCCAACGAGACCCGCATGGTCGACGCGGCCGTCACCCTGCTCCGGGACCACCCGGTCGCCGAGGTGACCAACGTCGCCGTGGCCGCCGTCTCGCAGACCCAGCCCAGCTACGTCACCCGGTACTTCGGCAGCCGCGATGAGTTCCTCCTGGTCGTGGCCGAGAAGCTCGCCGCCAGGATCGCCGCCCGCAACCTCGGCCTGCGGGTACTGCTGGCGGCGCCGGACGACGATGCCCGGTTCGCCGGCATCTTCGCCGTCCCCGAGGTGGAGAGTTGGTTCAAACTCTGGCGCTACCTCGTCGGCACCGATCTCCTCGACCGGTCCTCCCGCCAGGGTGACGGTCCGCTGCTCGCCGCCGGGATCGAGAACCTCCAGCGACAGCTCGGGTTCCCCCCGGAGGAGGCCCGGACCTGGGCACTCGTGACCCTGATCTCCGTCCTGGGCTACCGGGTGTCCGGCGGCGTGCTGGGCATCACCGCCGAGGATGCCGCCGCCGTGGCGGACAAGGTGATCAGCTCCCTGCTGCGCGACGCCGAGGCCCACCGCGGGGTCGCTCCGCCTCCGGATTCCTGACCCGGCACGATCCGTCCCGACGCGGCACGGCCGCCCGGTCCCGGTGGACGGCAACACGGGTGGCCGGTCGGACTGACATGCTGACCGGGTGCATCCCTGGCGGAGGAACACGTACCGATCGTCGTGGCGGCTCACCAAGGCCATGGGCGCCCTCACGGCGGTGGTTCTGGTGACCAGTGCCTGCTCGGTGGTCGTGACCGGTGCGGAGCGGTCGATGCCCGTCCACGCGGCCAATACCGCCACCGTGCTGGAGAATCAGCCGTCGTCCGCCTACACCACCGACGCCGTGCGTCGGGTGATCGGCGTCGGAACCGATGACACGATCACCGTGCTCGCCGCCCGCGGCACCCTGCGGGACGGGTTCATCGAACTGCGGATCCGCGGGGTGACCCGACCGGACGACGAGTTCGGCTCCGGCAGCAGCGCCACAGACTGCTTCGACTTCAACCTGGACAATGTCACCCATCCGGACCAGGTCGACTGTCCGGACCAGGGCCCGAAGCGCCTCCCGGACCCACAACCGGTGACCACCACCACCGTCAGCTGACCGGCTTCGTCAGCCGACCACCGCTGTCAGCTGACCGTAGGACGGTCCACCATCTAGCCGAGCACCACCAGATCGTCCCGGTGCACCACCTCGGCGGACACGTCCTCGGGCAGTTCGTCGCTCTGGAGCCCGACCCAGCCGACGAGCGATCCGGCGGCGTGCCGGACCAGGCCCTTGGCGAACACGGCCCCGTCGGGACCCACGATCTCCACGGCGTCGTCGGCGCCGAAGTCCCCTGTGACCTTGACGATCCCGGCGGGAAGGAGCGACCGTCCCCGCTCGACCAGCGCCCGTCGGGCGCCGTCGTCCACGGTGATCCGCCCCGAGGCACCGATGGCGAAGGCGATCCACAGTTTCCGGGCGGGGAGCACCACCTCGCGTGGGCGGAACCGCGTGCCCACTCCGGGAGCGGCCGCGGCCACCGACGCCAGCACGCCCGGCCGGGCGGCGTCGGCGATCACCGCCTCGATCCCCGACCACACGGCGATCTTGGCCGCCGCCAGCTTGGAGCCCATACCCCCGCTGCCCACGGCCGATCCCGGCCCGCCGGCGATGGCCTCGAGTGCGTGGTCGATCTCGACCACCTCTTCGATGAGCGAGGTGTCGGTCTCCCGGCGCGGGTCGCCGGTCAACAGGCCGGCGGTGTCGGTCAGCAGGACCAGCAGCCCGGCCCCGACCAGGTGGGCGACGAGGGCCGCCAGCCGGTCGTTGTCGCCGAAGCGGATCTCCTCGTCCGCCACCGCGTCGTTCTCGTTGACCACGGGCACGACACCGAGCTCGAGCAGGCGACCGAGGGTCTGGCGGGCGTGGAGGTACTGGCTGCGGTGGACGAAGTCGAGCGGGGCCAGCAGGACCTGTCCGGCGGTCAGACCGTGGGCGGCCAGGGCGTCGCTCCAGACCCGCATGAGCAGGTGCTGGCCCACTGCGGCCACCGCCTGGAGGGTGGCGAGGTCGTTGGGACGGGGCCGCCCTTCGGACAGGCTCGTCCAGCCGGCCGTGATGGCACCCGAGGTCACGACGACGACCCGGTGCCCGTCGTGGCGGGCCCGGGCCACTTCGTCGGCCAGCTTGTCGATGGCGGCTGTGTCGACCCGCCCGTCGGGCGTGGTGACCGACGACGACCCGATCTTCACCACCAGCGTGCGGGGCGTAGCGGCCACCGTCATCGGCGGCGCTTGCGACGGCTCGACGGCTCGCCCGTGAACTCGGGCTGGTCACGGAACCACGTGAACGACAGCTCCCCGATGTGAACGAGGTCGCCGTCCCGGGCACCGGCCTTGGCCAGGGCACGATCCACCCCGAGACGCTTGAGCCGGCCCTGGAGGTAGTCGGCGGCCTCGTCGGTGGTCACGTCGTTCAGGGCGACGGCCCGTTCGGCGACCTTGCCCACCACGGCGAACTCGCCGTCGCCGACGCGCTCCACCGAGAAGCCCTCGGGCAGCGGGCGGTGGATCACGATGGTCCCGTCCGACTCCGGCTCCGCGGTGCGGGCCTGGTCGACCAGGGTGGCGAGTCGACCGACCAGCGCGGGGATCCCCTGACCGGTCACCGACGAGATCACGAGGTCGGGGTGGAATCCGTGCTCGTCGACCGGCTCGGCGTCCCGATCGAAGGTCTCCGGGGTCGACGTCGACGGCAGGTCGTCAGGCGCCACCATGTCGGCTTTGGACCCTACGACGAGGCGCGGCCGCTCCAGCAGGTCCGGCTGGTAGCGGCCCAGCTCGTCGATGAGCACGCGGTGCTGTTCCTCGGGAGAGACCCCGGTCACCGGGTCCAGCTCGACCAGCACCACCAGGGCGCGGGCCCGGGTGATGTGGCGGAGGAATTGGTGGCCGAGCCCCTTGCCCTCGGCCGCGCCCTCGACCAGGCCGGGGATGTCGGCCACCGTGTACGTCGTCTCGTCGTCGGTCCGCACCACGCCCAGGTGGGGTTCGAGGGTGGTGAACGGGTAGTCGGCGATCTTCGGCTTCGCCGCCGAGATCCTTGAGATGAGCGTCGACTTGCCGACGTTGGGATAGCCCACCAGGGCCACGTCGGCCACCAGGGCCAGTTCGAGGTTGTACCACTCCTCGTGACCCTTCTCCCCCTGCTCGGCGAACGTCGGCGCCCGCCGGTTGTTGGACAGGAAGCTGGCGTTGCCCCGGCCGCCCCGGCCGCCCTCGCCGGCCAGCCACCGGTCACCGGCGTTGACCAGGTCGCACAGGATCGTGCCGTCGGCCCGACGGGCCCGGGTCCCGACCGGGACCGGCACCTCGAGGTCGCCGCCCCGCTTACCGTGCATCTTCTTGCCGCCTCCATGGCCGCCGTTGTCGGCGCCCCGGTGGGGGTGGTCGCGGAAGGGCAGCAGCGACGACTGATTCGTCGTGGCCACCAGCCAGACGCTGCCGCCCCGGCCGCCGTCCCCGCCGTCGGGACCGCCCTTGTCGACGTGGGCCTCGCGTCGCATGGCCACGGCTCCGGCACCGCCGTCCCCGGCCTTCACGTGGATCTGCGCCTCGTCGACGAAGCCGGACATGGGAACGATCCTACCGATCAGGGGTCTGCGCCCCCGGGAGGGGACGACGGTATGGCGCGACGGGGAGAGGTGAGGAGTGGGTGGTGGGGGCCGGGATCCGGCCGGCCCGGTCAGGCCTCGACCAGCACCGTGGTCCGCAGGGTCTCGACGGACGCGGTCACCCCGAGGTGGTCAGCCAAATCGGCGTAGGTGCCGAACCGGACCCGCAGCTCGGCGAGGAACTGCTCCATGGTCTCGGGGACCACGTGGAGGATGGCGGGCGCATACCGCTCGACCTCCTCCTGGGCCTCGGGGTACTCGGCCTTCAGCCGGGCCAGGAGCCGCTCCATCGCCTGGGCCGACAGGGCGTAGTCCTCCACGATGGTCTCGTCGGGCACGCCGAGGAAGGCCAGCAGCAGCGCCGAGAGCACGCCGGTGCGGTCCTTGCCGGCGCTGCAGTGCAGGACGGCGGGGAGTGCGCCGGTCGCGGCCAGGCTGTCGATGGCCGAGGTCAGCATCGGTCCGCCCTCGGTCACCATCGCGCCGTAGCGGGTGGCGACGTAGGCCGCCTCCTTCCAGTCAGGAAGTGTCTCGGCGGCCGGGAGCACATCGGTGAGAGGCAGGGCCACGTAGGTGACCGGTATGCGATCGACCGGAAAGCTACCCCGCTGCTCGGCCTCGTCGCGGGTGCGGAGGTCGATGACCGTGGTGAGCCCCAGGTCGTTCAGCTGCGCCACGTCACCCTCGGTCAGCTTGTTGAGGCCGTCGGCCCGGAACAGGCGCCGCCAGGCCACGACGCGGCCGTCCGTGGTCGCGTAGCCGCCGAGGTCGCGGAAGTTGACACAGCCCTCGAATTCGAGGGTTCTCGACGGCAAGTCGGACTCAGGCGCCGGGCAGCACGTCGACCAGCTTGCGGCCCTTGCGGCTCGCGAACTGGACGGTGCCGTCGGC
>CAZULR010000202.1:0-5169 GCA_964621235.1 uncultured Acidimicrobiaceae bacterium | reverse complement strand
CCCGCCGATTCGCCCTGCGCAAGGGCGACGCCATCGAGGGCTTCTGCCGGCCCGCCGGCTCCACCGAGAAGTTCCCCGCGCTCATCCAGATCGACACGGTGTCGGGCATGGACCCCGAGGACGCACGCCAGCGCCCCCGCTTCGAGGACCTGACCCCGCTGTTCCCGGACGAGCGCCTGCACCTCGAGATGCCGGGGGAGAAGGAGGACATGACGGCGAGGATCGTCGACCTCCTGTCGCCCATCGGCAAGGGCCAGCGCGGCCTGATCGTGTCGCCCCCGAAAGCGGGCAAGACGACGGTGATGAAGCACATCGCCCACTCCATCGAGGCCAACAACCCCGACGTCCACCTCATGGTGCTCCTCGTCGACGAGCGTCCCGAAGAGGTGACCGACATGCGTCGCTCGGTCAAGGGCGAGGTCGTCGCCTCGACCTTCGACCGCCCTGCCGACGAGCACACGGCCGTCGCCGAGCTGACCATCGAGCGGGCCAAGCGCCTGGTCGAGGCCGGCCGCGACGTGGTCATCATCCTCGACGGCATCACCCGACTGGCCCGGGCCTACAACCTGGCCGCCCCGGCCACCGGTCGGATCATGTCCGGTGGTGTCGACTCCGGAGCCCTGTACCCGCCGAAGAAGTTCTTCGGGGCGGCCCGCAACATCGAGGAGGGCGGCTCACTGACCATCCTCGCCACGGCCCTCGTGGAGACCGGCTCCAAGATGGACGAGGTCATCTTCGAGGAGTTCAAGGGCACCGGCAACATGGAGCTCCGGCTCGACCGGCGCCTCGCCGAGCGGCGGCTCTACCCGTCGATCGACGTGAACGCCAGCTCGACCCGCCACGAGGAGCTGCTCTTCGACCGGTCGCAGCTCCAGCAGGTGTGGAAGCTCCGCCGGGTGCTCAACGCGCTGGCCAACGAGGGCAGTGCGGCGGCCGGCCTCGAGCTCCTGATGGACAAGATCCGGACCACCAAGAGCAACGACGAGTTCCTGGCCGAGATCGCCAAGGGCCCCGCCACCTGACCGTCATCCCGTACCCCGGATGCGCCGCCGATCGACGCAGACGGCGCATCCGGTACACTCTGTCCTCTGCAATCGGCGTCCCCCAGGGGGTCCGCCACCACAGGAGATCGCCATGAAGACCGACATCCACCCCGACTACACCGAGACCTCGGTGCGCTGCTCGTGCGGGAACACCTTCACCACCCGCTCGACCAAGCCCGAGATCACCCTGGAACTCTGCAACGAGTGCCACCCCTTCTTCACCGGCAAGCAGAAGCTGGTGGACTCCGGCGGTCGTGTCGAGCGCTTCGAGCGTCGCTACGCCGCCCAGGGCCGGAAGAAGAAGCCGGCCGCCCCCGCCGAGGACTGAGCCCGCCCGCCGGCCTCGCGGACCGGCAGACCGTCACCGCCACCGGTCGCCCGACGGGCCCGTCGGGGTGGCACGCGGGTGGCGCTACCCTTCTCCCCGTGCTCAACGACCGTCTGAGGGACCGCCTCGTCGACCTGGAGCGCGAGTACGAGTCGGTCCTCACCGAGCTCAACGATCCCGGCCTGTCGGCGGACCCGAAGCGCCTGCGCGAGGTGTCGCGACGGCACCGCGAACTCGAGGAGGTCGTCGGCTGCTTCCGCAAGCTCGAGTCCGCCCAGTCCGACCTCGAGACGGCACGCGAGATGGTGACCGACTCCGCGGGCGACGAGCGCGAGCTCGCCCAGGCCGAGGTCGCCCAGGCCGAGGCCGACGTGGACCGGCTCGAGGAGGACCTGCGCCTGCTACTCGTCCCGCGCGACCCGAACGCCGGGCGCAACGTGATCCTGGAGATCCGCGGCGCCGAGGGCGGTGAGGAGGCGAACCTCTTCGCCAAGGACCTCTTCGACATGTACAGCCGGTATGCGTCGGCCAAGGGCTGGAAGGTCGAGGTCCTGTCCTCCAGCCCGTCGGAGCGTGACGGGCTCAACGAGATCACCTTCCTGGTCAAGGGCGACGACGCCTGGCTCCGACTGGAGCACGAGGGGGGGCCGCACCGGGTCCAGCGCGTGCCGGTCACCGAGTCGCAGGGGCGCATCCACACCTCCTCGGCGGCCGTCGCCGTGCTGCCCGAGGCCGAGGAGGTCGACGTGGACATCGATCCCAACGACCTCAAGATCGACGTCTACCGTTCGACCGGGCCCGGCGGGCAGTCGGTGAACACCACCGACTCGGCGGTGCGCATCACCCACCTCCCCACCGGCATCGTCGTGGCCATGCAGGACGAGAAGAGCCAGATCCAGAACCGGGCCAAGGCCATGATCGTGCTGCGCTCGCGGCTCCTCCAGGCCGAGCAGGAACGCCAGGCCGCAGAGCTGTCCCAGCAGCGGAAGAGCCAGGTGGGCGGCGGCGGCCGGTCGGAAAAGATCCGCACCTACAACTACAAGGAGAACCGGGTCACCGACCACCGCATCAAGCTGACGCTGCACAAGCTCGACCGGATCCTGATGGGCGACCTCGACGAGCTGACCGACGCGCTGATGGCCGACAAGCGCTACCGGCAGCTGGACGACGGCTGAGGTGGTGGTGGTGACGGGTTCCCGACGCACGTCTCCGCCGCCGGCGGAGCGCCACAGCGGCCAGCGTGCCCGGCTCGTGGCGGAGGTGGCCGGCCGGGTCGGCTCGACCCGGGAGGCCACCTGGATCGTCGGGCACGTCGACGCCCACCCGACGGGCGGGGCGGGCGGTGTCCGCGCCACCGCGCTGGCGCTGGCGGACCGGAGGGCGGTGGGGGAGCCCCTGCAGTACGTGCTGGGCACGTGGGCCTTCCGTTCCCTGGAGCTGCAGGTGGACCGGCGGGTCCTCATCCCGCGGCCCGAGACGGAGCAGGTGGTCGAGGTCGCCCTGGTCGAGCTGGCCCGCGCCGCGTCGGCCCGCGATGATGCAGACCGCGACGACCCGTTGGTCTGCGTCGACCTGGGGACCGGCTCGGGCGCCATCGGCCTGTCGCTGGCCGTCGAAGGTGCCGGCCTGGGCCGACCGCTCGAGGTGTGGGCGACGGACGCGTCGACCGACGCCCTCGACGTGGCCCGCGCCAACCGGGACGCCCTGGCGGCCACCGACCCCGCGGCGGCCGCCCGCGTCACGTTCGTCACCGGTCCGTGGTGGGCCGCGCTGCCGGGGCGGCTGGCGCGGCGGGTCGACCTCGTGGTGTCCAATCCTCCCTACGTGACCGAGGCCGAATTCGCCGACCTCGATCCGACGGTCCGCGAGTGGGAGCCGCACGAGGCACTCGTGGCCCCCCGTGGCCGGAGCGGAGTGGACGGGCTGGCCGATGTCGAGGCGGTGATCGCCGGCGCCGGGACGTGGCTCCGGCGGCAGGGTGGGCTGGTGGTGGAGCTGGCGCCGGCACAGGCCTACGGGGCCATCGACGCCGCCCGACGCGCCGGGTTCGCCCGGGTCGGGACGGCTCGCGACCTCGCCGGTCGGCTGCGCATGGTGGTGGCGTCCCGATGACCCGGGTGGTGGCGGCGTCCGAGTCCGGGGCGGTGCGGTCGGCGGCCGAGGCGCTGGCCGACGGTGCGGTGGTGGCCGTGCCGACCGACACCGTCTACGGGCTGGCCGTCGACCCGGCCCAACCGGACGCCGTGGCACGCCTGTTCGCACTCAAGGGCCGACCGGCCGACGTGCCGCTGCCGGTGCTCGTCGCCGGGGCGGAGCAGGTGGCCATGGTGGCCGGCCGTCTCGAGTCGGCCGCCCAGCACCTGGCCGAGCGCTACTGGCCCGGACCGCTCACCCTCGTCGTGCCGCGTCGGCCGGGGTTCGCCGTGGACCTCGGCGGACCGCCCGCGGCCCGTCACACGGTCGGCGTCCGCCGCCCCGACCATCCGGTGATCGTCGCCCTGTGCGAGCTCCTCGGCCCGCTGGCCGTCACCAGTGCCAACCTCCACGGCGCCCCGCCGGCCACCACGGCCGAGCAGGTGCTGTGGGCCTTCGCCGGATCGGAGGAGCCCGGACTCGTGGTCGACGGAGGCACGTGTGACGGAGTCCCCTCGACGGTCGTCGAGTGCCGGGGCCCGGCGTCCAAGTGCCTGCGCGAAGGGGTGCTGGCCTGGGCCGACATGCATGGACGGGGACGTGGGGGCCGAGCACGCCCCGCCCCTCCGGCGACGGGCGGGGTTGACGGTGCCGGTCCCGACGGGGGACACTTGGAGGATGCAGCACAGTGAGCCGTTCCCGCGCGTCGACGTAATCATTATCGACTAGGCATCCACCACTCCCGGTGTGTGCCTCCTGACCGTCCACCTGGTGGGCGGTTTTTCAATTTCCGGGCGCGCACCCCGGACACCGCCGGCCACCGGGACACACGGACGGTGGACGGGCACCGGCACGACCGACCAGTAGACCGCACGAGACATCGAAACAGTGAGGACAGCAGACCAGTGAGCAGCTACAAGGTTGGCGTGATCGGCGGCGACGGCATCGGCCCGGAGGTGACGGCCGAGGCGCTCAAGGTCGTTCGGGCCGCCGGCGTCTCGCTCGACACGACGGAGTACGAACTCGGTGCCGACCACTACATCCGCACGGGCGAGGTGCTGCCCGACAGCGTGCTCGAGGAGCTGGGGGCCCAGGAGGCCATCCTGCTCGGTGCCATCGGTGCCCCGGTCGGCTCCACCGAGGTCCCCCCGGGCACCCTGGAGCGGGGGATGCTCCTACGCCTGCGCTTCGCACTCGACCTCTACATCAACCTGCGCCCATTCACCGGGGTCCCCGGCGCCCCGGCCGCCGGCACGGACTTCGTGGTCATCCGGGAGAACACCGAGGGCACCTACGCCGGTGAGGGCGGTTTCCTCCGCAAGGGCACCCCGTTCGAGGTGGCCACCCAGGGTTCGGTCAACACCCGCCACGGTGTCGAGCGCTGCGCCCGCTATGCGTTCGCCCTGGCCGCCGCCCGGCCTGAGCGGCACCTGACGCTGGTGCACAAGACCAACGTGCTCACGTTCGCCGGCGA
The DNA here is from genome assembly GCA_964621235.1 of uncultured Acidimicrobiaceae bacterium. Lineage (GTDB taxonomy): Bacteria > Actinomycetota > Acidimicrobiia > Acidimicrobiales > RAAP-2 > Bog-756. The sequence continues at coordinate 191 of CAZULR010000202.1, read as the reverse complement.
CCTGTGGCAGCGCACCGTGGAGGAGGTGGCCCCGGACTACCCGGAGGTGATGTGGGACTACAACCACGTCGACGCCACCTGCATCTACCTGGTGGAGAACCCCGGGCGCTACGACGTGATCGTGACGGACAATCTCTTCGGCGACATCATCACCGACCTGGCCGGTGCGGTGGCCGGCGGCATCGGCTACG
>CAZULR010000201.1:0-5171 GCA_964621235.1 uncultured Acidimicrobiaceae bacterium | reverse complement strand
GGGTGCTCGATCACCTGGGTGGACATCCAGTCCAGGAGCCGGGGCGGGGCGGCCGCCACTTCGGCGCGGATGCGACGGAGCCGCCCGGGGCCCGGGGCCAGCGCCTGCCGGCCGATGTCGCCCAGGGCCGACTCCAGCTCCGCGGAGGCCCCCGACGGGAGCCCGTCGGGGGCCAGCAGCCTGCGCAGGCCGCGCGCGAAGGCCGCCCGGGCCCGGGCCAGGCGGGTCGGAGGAGCGCCGTCGACGGGCACGTCGCCGCCGGCCGCATCGTCCCGGGGGTCGGTGGGGTCCGTCGGTGGGCCGGTCACGCCGTCGAGTCTGATGACCCCGGCCGGCCGGGGCAAGCCGCCGTCGCTCCCGGGGTCACGACCGGATGCGCTCGTTGGCGGGGTCGTAGGGGGCCTTGAGCCCGACCGAGACGGGCAGCACGCGTCCGCCTACGTTGACGTGCCAGACGGCCTCGGTCAGGTGGTCCGCCGTGACCGCTTCACGGTCGCGGCGCCAGACGTAGGCCAGGCCGACGCACGCCCCGAAGGTGGCCGACCAGGCCACCGACGTGACCTGTCCGGCGGCCACACCGTCCCGGAGCACGAGCTCACCGCCCCACAGCATGGCGTCGGGCTCCGCCAATCGGAAGGAGACCAGTCGGCGCCGCGGCCCCTCGGCCACGGCCCGCTCCACGGCCGCCCGCCCCAGGAAGTCGATGTCGGTGCCGAGCTTGCACGTGAAGCGCAGGCCCGCCTCCACCGGCGTGTGGTCGGGTGTCAGGTCGGTGCCGAAGGCCCGGTAGCCCTTGTCCAGGCGCAGCGAGTTGATGGCGTAGTAGCCCGCCTGGGTGAGTGGGAGGTCACTGCCGGCCCCGAGAAGCAGCTCGTAGGTGCCCACGGCGAACTCGGTGGGCACGTAGAGCTCCCATCCGAGCTCACCGACGTAGGTGATCCGGGTGGCGCGCACCGTCGCATGGCCGAGGTCGATCTCCTGACTGGTGGCGAAGGGGAACGCCGCGTCCGACAGGTCGGTCCGGGTCAGCCGCTGCAGCACCTCCCGGGAGCGGGGGCCCATGATGCCGTAGACGGCGTAGGCCGATGACACGTCCACCACCTCGAGGTGCTCGTCGGGCTCCGTGTGGCGGCGGATCCAGGCGAGGTCCCGCAGCACCGACGCCGAGCCGGTGACCAGCAGGAACCGGTCGCGGGACAGCCTCGTGACCGTCAGATCGGCCTCGTAGCCCCCCCGGCTGTTGAGCATGCCGGTGTAGACCGCCCGCCCCACGGGCACGGCCACGTCGGCGGTGCACAGGCGCTGGAGCACCCGCTCGACGTCGCGGCCGGTCAGGAGCAGCTTGCCGAACGAGGTCTCGTCGAACAGGCTGGCCGACGTGCGGGTCCGCTCCTGCTCGTCGGCCGACCAGGCCAACCAGTCCGGCCGGTCCCAGGTGTAGTCGAGTACGGGCTCCTGTCCGGGCGGCGCGAAGACGTTGGCCCGCTCCCACCCCATCTTGGACCCGAACTGGGCACCCGAGGATCGCAGCCGGTCGTATACCGGCGACCGGCGGAAGGGGCGGGCCGAGACGAGCTCCCGGTTGGGCCACGGGATCTCGTAGTGCAGCCCCAGGATCTCCCCCACCCGGTCGTGGAGCCACTGGTTGTTGCCATTGAACGGGGCGAAGCGGCGGATGTCCTGGGCCACGAGGTCGACCGTCGGCTCGCCGGCGACGATCCACTCGGCCAGAGCCCGGCCGGCCCCGCCGGCGGAGGCGATCCCCACCGAGTTGAAGCCCGCGCCCACGAAGAAGTTGGCGAGCTCGGGCGCCTCGCCCACGATGAACTGGTTGTCGGGGGTGAAGCTCTCGGGACCGTTGTAGAACTTCCGGATCCCGGTGTGGTGGAGGGCCGGGATCCGCTGCAGGGCGTTCTCCATGAGGATCGAGAAGTGGTCCCAGTCCTCGTCGAGGAGCTGGAATTCGAACGGGTACGGCAGCTGGTCGGGCGCCACCCACGGCTTGGCCTCCGGCTCGAATCCGCCGATCACCAGCCCACCGACCTCCTCCTTGAAGTAGGTGTAGCCGTCCGGGTCCCGGAGGATGGGCAGGTCGGTGTGGACGCCCTCGATCTGCTCGGACACCACGTAGAAGTGCTCGGCCGAGTGAAGGGGCACGTTGACCCCCGCCAGGGCGCCGACCGCCTTGGCCCACTGGCCGGCGCAGTTCACGACCACCTCGGCCTCGATGGTGCCCCGGTCGGTGACCACGCCGCTGACGCGGCCGCCGGCCTGTCCGATGCCCAGGACCCGGGTGCGCTCGAAGACCCGTGCCCCCCGGTCGCGCGCGCCCCGGGCCAGTGACGCAGTCACATCGACCGGGTTGGCCGTTCCGTCCCCGGGCAGCCAGATGGCCCCGACCAGGTCGCCGGTCTCCAGCACGGGGTAGAGCTCCTTCGCCCGGTCCGGGCCGATCAGCTCGCACTCGAGGTCGTAGACCTCGGCCGTCGCCGCCGTGCGCCGCAGTTGCACCATCCGGTCCTCGGTCCGGGCGACCGTCACCCCACCGCACCGCTTGAACCCGGTGGCGAGGCCCGTCTCGGCCTCGAGCTCGCTGTAGAGCTGCGCCGAGTACTGGACCAGGCGCGTTCCACCCTCGGTCGCCCGGAGCTGACCCAGCAGTCCGGCGGCGTGCCACGTCGTGCCCGACGACAACTGGCCCTGCTCCACCAGGACCACGTCCGTCCGGCCCAGCCGCGTCAGGTGGTAGGCGACGCTCGCCCCCACGATGCCACCGCCGATGATGACCACCTGTGCGCGGTCGGGCAGTCCGTTGTCCGTTGCCATGTCGTCGTGTCCTTGTCGTCGGAGGTGCCGCTGTGTCGTCGGAGGTGCCGTTGTCGGTCGTGCCGTCGTCAGCCCCGGGCCGTGTCCGGTGAGGATCAGTCGTCCCGCTGGACGGCCTCGAGGAGCTGGTCGAGTTCGGGGCTCCGGAACGTGGCGACCGCCCGCTCGTACTTCTCCATGCCCCAGGGCCAGAATTCGAAGTCGAGGTCGCTGGTCGCCTCCTGGATCGAGGCCCACAGCGTCCAGCCGTACTGCCCCATCAGGCCCTGGAGCCGGGCACGGGCCACCTTGTTGGTAAGCGGACGCCCGTAGTAGGCGGTGACCAGGTGCTCGAGCTGCTCGAGCGTCAGGTGGCACTCGCTCCAGATGTTCCCGAGCTCGAAACAGGCGTCGTTGTTTCCGGAATACTCGTAGTCGATGAGGCGGACGGCGTCGCCGTCGTCGATGAAGTTGCCGGCGAGGAGGTCGTTGTTGCAGGCCACCGTCGGCTCCGCGCCCACGGTGAGCGCATCCCGGATCCGCCGCACGGCCGCCCCGTACTCCAGGTAGTCGTCGGGCAGCCGGTAGCCGTGCTCGAGGACGATCCGCAGGTAGCCGGCCTGGATCTCGAACATGTCGAAGTCACTGACGAAGCGCGGGCCGTCGTGGAGCCGCCGACAGGCCGCGGCCACTCGGTCGAGGACGCCGGGACGGCCGAAGTCCTCGTCGCGAAAGGTGTGGCCCTCGATGAAGCCGACGACCAGGGCCGACTCGGCCGGCACATAGGCGTGCACCGGGGCGCCGACACCGGTGGCGGCCGCGATGACCGAATTGCGGTGCTCGTTGTCCCGGTCGATGGACAGCGCCCCGCCCCCGGGTGCGGAGATCCGGACGACGTAGGCCCCCTCCGGGGTAACGACCTTGTAGTTCCGGTTGGTCAGGCCGCCGGAGAGCTCGGTGACCACCAACGGGCGATCCCGGAGGACGTCGACGGCCTCGCACAGCGACGGGGGCAGCACCGGACCGGTCGGTGCCGGTCCCTCCGTCTGCGAGCCGTCCATGACCCCCCTCGGTGCGCCCCGATCGTCCGAACCGTCGCCGGTCCGGTGGCTTGACCCGGGGCGCCCGCCCACGGTCTAGACAGAATATCAGCGCCCCACGCTACGCCGGGGGGTGCCGTAGCATCGCCCCGGTGACGCGCGCGGAGACCCCCCTCGACTGGCTGGCCGGCGCGCCCTCGTTCCCCACCCCCGACGGCATCCCGGTGCATGCGGGCATCGCCCGGTGGCTGACCGACCTCATCGGCCGGGGCGACCTCGTGCCCGGAGACCGCCTCCCCCGTGAGGACGTCTTCGCGGCATCCCTCGGTGTCAGCCGCATGACCCTGCGCCAGGCCCTCGCCACGCTCGAGGGCAAGGGGACCCTGGAGCGGAAGACCGGACGTCTCGGCGGCACGTTCGTCCGCGAGCCGCGCATCGAGTGCGACCTCACCGGCATGGCCGGCTTCACCGAGCAGATGCGCCGGGCCAACCTGCGGGCCGGTGCCCGGGTCGTGTCCGCCGCCACCGTCCCGGCCAACGCCAAGGCGGCAAGCGCACTGGGCGTTCAGCGCGGCACCCCCGTCCACGAGATCGTCCGGGTGCGGACGGCGCGACGCGAGCCCCTCGCCATCGAGCGGTCGTCCTTCCCCATCGGTCCGTTCCCCGATCTGCTCGATCACGGCCTGTCCGGCTCGCTGTACGGCCTCATGACGCGTGTCTACGGCCTGCGCCCCACCTCGGCGGTCGAGTCGATGGAGCCGGTCATCGCCCGGGCTGACGAGGCCGAGCTGCTCCGGGTCGAGCCGGGCACCGCGCTCATGCTCGTCACCCGGACGGCGTTCACCACGGCGGGGCTGGCCGTCGAGTTCGCCCGGGACCTCTTCCGCCCGGACCGGATCAAGATCGCGCTCCGCACCGGCATCTCCTGACGACGCCGCAGGCGCCCGTGCCACGGAGGGCGGGGAGCGGGAGCCAGGTCGGTACCGTCCCCGGAGGGCACGGCGCCCCGGCCGGAGGCCGGGTCGCTCGGTGATCCAGGGGAGGACCCCGGGCTCAGATGCCCTTGGCCAGTTCCTCGTCGCTCATGTTGATCGTCTGACGGGGTCCGGTGAACCACTTCTTCACCGAGGCGTGCCAGTAGATCCACAGGGCGATCATGGCCACCGGGACGACGATGATCGTGTAGTTGACGTACTTGAGGGCGAACCCGGTGGTCCACGGCACACCCAGGTTCGACGTGGGCATGAAGGCCATGACCGTGCATAGTACGACGTCGATGAGGGCGATCACGCACAGCCACTTGTACTTGGCCCCGACGTTCCACCC
>CAZULR010000200.1:3139-5172 GCA_964621235.1 uncultured Acidimicrobiaceae bacterium | reverse complement strand
GTCGAGATCGAGGGCGTGGCCGACGGCAAGATGGTGGCACGGGGGCAACTCCGACTCCAGAACTTGACGGCGCCGCCGGAACGACGGAGCTGAGCGGGCCGGCCCGAGACTGCCCCGCCCGGGCGGACACGACGCCGTGGGTGCCACCCACACCGGCGATCGAGTGCAGGTGGTCCGAGTTGCGTCAGGTGGCTGGCGGCAGTCGCCACCGATAGACGGAGTACGACCCGAAGAATCCGTCAACGTAGACGGGCGCCAGCTCCGGGGAATCGGCAAAGGACTCCTGGAACCGGCGGCACTGTCCGGGAGCCAGTGAGGCCCCGGTCGAGAGTCCCGCCACGATCGGAGCCGGACCGACGACGGCCCCTGCGGCGTTGGCCGTCAGGAAGATCAGTCGACCGTGCAGATTCGTATAGGCCCGTGATCCAGCACACACGTCCACAGTCACCGCCAACCGGCCCGGCGCACCCGGATCCGCTGGGGCGCCGACCGGGGAGACCCGGATGTGCCCTCCACCCGGACTGGCACCACTGTGAACCGGAAGCGCGCACCAGTGGCCGATCGGACAGCTGATCGTAGGTGGGGGTGACGAAGCCGCCGGAAAGGACTCCCGGTTCCGCTGTTCACCGACGAGGAAGACAGCGAGGGCGGATCCGACGACGACGATCGCCACCAGGCTCGCCGCCAGGAGCGAACGTGTGGTCCGACCGGACAGGGGACGGGTGAGATGGGACCAGACGGTGCTCAACATGCCTCCGCCCCGGATCCCATTGGAGCTTCATCGGCTGCGTGGACCGGCGGCTGAAGCTCGTGTGGAGCGTGCTCCACCCGTGCCGTTTCTTGTCCATCGATGACGGCCCCGTTCCGGCGACGGGAGGAAGCCGTGGGTAGACCGGCCGGGCCCGCGGTCAGGTCGGACGGCGGAACAAGACCTCGATCCGGGCGAACAGGCGGTCCGGGCCCGGCGGGTGCGGGATTCGCCCGACTTCCACCCACGTGGTCGACAGGCCATCCACCCGACGGACGAAACGGACTTCTGGCTCGTCGATGGCGACACCGAAGGGCCAGTCGACGAAGACGCTGTGGAGGTCGTCAGAGGGGTCGTCCACGGCCAAAGAGTAGATCCCCCAGTGCCTCCGCGGGCCCGGTGTCGGAACATCGTCGGCCGTGGCGGATGTGCCGTGGGTGACTCCCTCGCCGACGGTCGGAGGCACCCCGCCGCCCGGCCAGGATGACAGTATCCATCGATACCTTCGATCTCGGGTCGGGTGGAGTAGGCGACGCCGTCGCCGAGTGGCTCGTCGCCGAGTGGCCGTGGGTGCGTCCAGACCGCAGCGGGCGCTGACCGCAGCGCTCGTTCTGACCGGGTACCGCCGCCGAACGGCAGCGGAGCCGGCTAAGCAGATCTTTCCGGCGGGCACCGGGGCTGGAGCGGCTTCCCTCTGGTTCATGGTGGAGGACCCGGACTCCCGGAAAGCAGAGGCGAGACGTGGCGGCGGACCCAGACGGTCGACCGGTCGCATCGGCCACGATCACCACCCGCTGGGCGGAGCGGCAATCCTCCGCTGCCCTGCCAGCGCCCTACCCCTCCGGCGTCCTGAGGCACGGTCGGAGAGAATGTCCGGGTGCGCAAGCAGTACAACTTCCGACCTGGTGCCGGCGGGCTAGACGCCTGGGACGTGGACCACCTCATCAGCGCCAGCTCCGACCTCCCCGTCAGGGAGGTGGCACTCGATGCCATCGCCGATGTCGACACGAACTTCTGGTTCGAATTCGGTCCTACTCCCACGGTCCGACGACTCATCGACCATGTGCGGCTCATGCAGGATGCGGATCTCTCCTATCCGATCATCCTGGGCTCAGATGGACGGGTGATGGACGGGATGCACCGGATCGCTCGGGCGATCCTTGAAGGCCACTCGACGATCAAGGCGGTGCAGTTCGTCGATGAACCTGAGCCTGACTTCCGGGACTGCTCCCCGACGGACCTGCCCTACGAGCGGTGACCCGAACCCGGCGGCGAGCAGCCACGG
>CAZULR010000200.1:0-3039 GCA_964621235.1 uncultured Acidimicrobiaceae bacterium | reverse complement strand
CGGAGCCGGCGGCGATGGTGCCCAAGCAACCGGCGATCCGGTACACGACAGACGATCAGACCGGTGAGGCGGATGTCGCCGGAACCTATGCTCGGGACATGCCTACGGATCGCTCGAGATTCCGAATGGGACGACTCGACGATGTGCACGTTCGGGTGCCTGACCGTGCGGAGGCCGCCCGATGGTATGCGGAGCACCTCGGGTTCGAGCCCGTCGCTGCGAGCGACTTCTGGGCCTCAGGGATCGAGGGTGGTCCGCTCCACATCTCCGCCGACGGCGGATCGACAGGGCTCGCGCTCTTCCAGACCAGTGATGGTCACCCGATGGTGCCGCAGCAGTCCGGTGTTGCGTTCAGCGTCGACGCCGAGACCTTCATCGATTTCGCACGTTCCCTTCCCTCCGGGATAGACAACCCGCTTGGGGAGCGTCTCACGCGTGCCGATCTTGTGGACTTCGACATGTGCTGGGCATTCGATCTCGTCGATCCGTGGGGAAACCGGTACGAGCTCAATTGCTACGAGTACGACCGGATCCGGGTGGACCTCGTGGACGCGGATGCCGTCGACGCCGTCCGCCACTGGCCACGCGAGTCCTACGAGAAGTATCTGGAGTCCCGGTCGTAGTCAGTGGCATTCGATCGCCTCCACGACGCAGGGACGTGCACCAGCGAGCCGGTGGTGTGGGATACCGGTGATTGGTCCAGCGGTCGCTCAGGAGCGCAAGGAGAAGTTAGGGTCGACACCAGATGACATCAAAGGGCGACCACATGTTGGCGTTGTCCAGCGGGAGGTCCGTCGGCTACTCGATCTACGGGGACCCGTCCGGTGAGATCGTGCTCAACTGTCACGGTGGCCTTGTGAGCGGACACGACGTAGGTCCCGCTGATCTGGACGCGGGGAAACGTGGGCTGTGCATCGTGTCTCCGGACCGACCCGGTGCCGGCCGAACGGATCGGCTTCCTGGCTACGGGATGATCCCCTGGGTCAGATCCGATGTAGTGCCATTACTCGAACACCTCAACATCGAACGATTTGGAATCATGGGATGGTCCGAAGGCGGGCAGTATGCACTGGCTGTCGCGTTTGAGCTCGCGTCCAGAGTGGATCGGTGTGCAGTCATTGCCGGTTGCCTTCCCCTTGATGACCCCTCGGTCTATCCCGAGCTCAATCCCATCGACCGCACGTTGATCGCCCTCGCCCATCGGGCTCCGCTCCTTCTGCGCGGATACTTCAGGGCGACTTTCTGGCTCGCGACGGTGTCGCCGCGGCTCTTGAGGAGGATCGCCGTCCGGGGCCTCCCGAAGGCAGAGGTTGACGCTGTATCCGCCCAGGGGTCGTGGCTACCTACCATCCTGGGCGAAGGAGCAAGCCAGCCTCGAGGAGGCGTCGACGAGTATTTGGCCATAAGCGCCCCATGGGGGTTCGAACCCGAGGAGATCAGTGTGCCCGTATGCGTCTTCCAGGGTGGTGGTGACGAATTTGTCCCGGCTGAATGGGGCGCGACGCTCGCCGATCGAATCCCTCAGGCCACGCTCAGGACATTTCCGGGAGAAGGCCATTTCATTTCGCTGACACGTTCAGATGAAGTTCTGGATTTCCTCGCGAATGGTGACGTGCGGGCGGGAGACGGCTGACCGACGCTCCGGGACGGTCTCAATTCACGCCTGCGAAAAATTGTTTAGCCGCAGTGTTGTCGGGTAATTCGCCGCGTGGAGGGGTGAGTCCTGCATCCGTGCGGGGGAACGAAAGGGAGACAACAACATGTTGCGAAAGATGCTTTTGATCGCTGCCGCGATCGCGATTCCGTTGGGGGCGACTGCCGTCACCACGGTCGCAGAGAGCGGTCCCGCCGGGGCGACCCCCTTGGCCATCACCTGCAAAGTGACCTCGGGAACCGTCGACTTCGCGCCTCCTGGGCTGTCCCAGAACGGCTCGTTCGAGTCGGCGTCTACGTCGACGGCGACGACCACCAAGGTGAAGTACGCCTGTAGTCCCCCCGCCGGCGGAGTCGGCAAGACGAACCCACTGTCCATCACGACCGCCAACACCCAGTGCACCGGCACGAACACGCCGGTGACAGGATGCACGGCCGGTCAGTACAACTACGATTCGGTTTCCGGATTCGCTTCGTCGGCTTCGACGCTGTGGTCCGACATCGGGACGTTGTTCATCAAGATCGGTGCAATCAAATACCAGGAGACACTCACCTCCTCCTCGGTAGCCCTCACCTGTGCCAGTGGTGAAGCCGGATTCAACCTCAAGGGCAAGCTGACCGCGCCTGCCGCCCACGCAGGTGAGCCGATGAAGCTGACCGCGTGTCTGGGATCGGATACCGGCCCTGGAACCACCGGGTCGTTCGCCAATGACCTCGGCGCTCCCGGGGTCACCATTGCGACGGCCAATCTCGCAGCCGACAGCAAGGCCAAGATCCAATAATCCGGAAGCAGCACCGGAAGCAGCACCGGACGCAGCTCCGGGCAACCAGCACCTGACGGTGCGACGGGCATCGATTCTGGTGACCGGCTCAGAGAAAGGGACGGAGATCCGCCTCCGTCCCTTTCTCGCGGGCGACCATGGTGACGACGCGTTCGTGTGGTCACCTGAATGCGCCGAGGATCACCGTCGCCGCCGGACGAGTATCGACGGTGACAGTCGACTGGCTACAGCGATCTCACCCACCGTTGACGGATGGCTCTCGAAATCAGCGGCTCTACACGTGCGGGTATCACGGGTGTACATCTGGACTGTGACGAGATGCGCGGTACCTCGCCCCATGCCGCGAAGAGCCGTTGAGGGACGTGCTGACGAGCCGATCCGTCACCGGCCTGCCTCCCGGTAGGCACCTCTCTGACCTGACGCCCGGACATCTCCCGGCGCCGGGCTACCGCGGGGCGAGTCCCTCCACGGCTGCGGCGAGTTCCACGCCGAACGGCAGCACCGCGAGGGCCGGGATGTCGACCCCGTTGGCCACGTACCGGCCGATCTTGTCCCGGCACTCGGCGAAGGAGCCGTGGACGACGAGGTCGTCGACGACCTCGTC
>CAZULR010000199.1:0-5229 GCA_964621235.1 uncultured Acidimicrobiaceae bacterium | reverse complement strand
GTGGAGAAAATTCACCAATGATTACCGTCCGATAACAGAGCGATCGCGTCCTGTTCACCTGCCGTCCTTACTGTCCACAGGGATGCCAGCGCACCATCGGGCCCAGTGTCAGCGACCGCTCCGGGCCTACGGGCCCGCGCCAGCCGGGGCGCGGACGGCCGAGGGCCGACACGGGGTGCGATCCACACCGCTCCGGGTCGCCGGACCGGGCGAGTTCGCCCGATCTCACCGCCACGGCGGTGGCACGGCGGTGTGCACCCTGTCCCGGAGCCTGAGGGACCGTCCGTGACCTTGACGTTCCGCGACGTCGAGCAACGGGCGGTCCCCGGCGAGGAAGCCCCCGTCATCCTCATCATCGACGACGACCACCTGACCCGCGACTCGCTGGCCGCCACCCTGTCGGTCGAGGGCTTCGACGTGATCACCGCGTCGACGGGCGCCGAGGGCATCGCCCTGGCATCGACCGGTGCCCCGTCCCTGGTGATCCTGGACACCCAGATCGGCGACTCCGAGGGATTCGCGGTGTTCCGGAGGATCACCGGTGCGGCCCCCTGGCTCCCGGTCATCATGATCACCGACGAGGGCGACGAGCTCGACGCCGTCCTGGCCCTCGAGGCCGGAGCGGCCGACCACATCACGAAGCCCCCCCGTCCCCGGGAGCTCACGGCGCGCATCCGCGCCGTGCTCCGACGGGTGGGTCGCCACCCCCACCACGCGGTCCCCGCCACACCCGCCGGCACCTACACGTTCGGGCCCGTTGCCGTCGACGTGTCCCGGCGCGAGGCCACGATGCACGGCCGCGATCTCGAGCTGTCCCGCAAGGAGTTCGACCTGCTGACGCTGCTGGTGTCGGAGGCCGGCCACGTCGTGACCCGCAAGCAGTGCATGGACCGCATCTGGCGTGACCGCAAGAAGGGGGACAGCCGGACCCTCGACACCCACGTCAAGCGGCTGCGGAAGAAGATCGAACTCAACCCGGCCGAGCCCGTCCACCTCATCACCGTCCGGGGTGTGGGCTACCGCTTCAAACCGTAGGGGCCCGCCCGGCGTCGCACTCGCCCCTGCCCTCCCCCAGTGGACGTCGCGTGGCGGGCGGGCCCCTACGGGGTGAGGTACGTCCACGGTGCCCGGGACGCCCTGCCGTAGACTCGTCGGGCCGACGGCCGAGCGTCGGGACGGACGGACCCCGCTCCATGGGGCCCCGCACCGCCCCCGGTCCGCCACGCGTCGCCACCCCGGAAGGAGCAGCGGTGCCCGAGTCGACCGGGACGGACGGACAGGCCAGCGCAGATCACGGCAACCCAGCCCGGCCGTCCCGCGCCGTCCTCCACCCCCACCACGGACCCGGGCCCCTGGTCGCCATCGGTGTGGGTGGGGCGCTCGGCACGCTGGCCCGGTACGCGTTCGAGCGGGGCGTGGTGGCCGACCCCGCCGGTGTCCCGTGGGCGACGCTCTCCATCAACATCATCGGCTCGTTCGTGCTGGGCGTGGTGGTCACCCTGGTGACGGAGCGGTGGCCCCATGACCGGTTCCTCCGGCCCCTGGTGGCCGTCGGGTTCTGCGGCGGGTTCACCACCTTCTCGACCTTCGCCGTCGAGGTCGACCAGCGGGTCCGCCACGGCCACACCGGCATCGCCCTGGCCTACCTGGCCGCCAGCCTGCTGGCCGGCATCGGGGCCGCCCTGGCTGGGATCACGCTGGCCCGAGGACGGGTGCTTCCCGCTTCGGGCGGACCCGGACCGGTCGACCCGGACCTGTTGGCCGGTGACGACCCGGGCGAGGCCATCCCGGGCGGCTCCGGGCCGGGTGACGCGTCGTGATCGTGCTCGGCCTGGTCGTGGCCGGCGCCGTCGGCGCGCTCTTGCGCTACGAGGCGGAGCTACACGTGCGGCGACACCTCCGGCCCGCGTTCCCGTGGGGCACCCTGATCATCAACGTCTCGGGCGCGTTCGTGCTCGGACTGCTGACCGGTCTGGCCGACCACCGGGGCGTCCCCACCCCGGTACTGACCGTGGTGGGGCCGGGGCAGCACGGCGCCATCAACACCATCTCGACGTTCGCCTTCGACACCGTGAGCCTGGCCGAGCGCGGGCGGATCGGCGGTGCCGCGGCCAATGTCGGTGCCAGCATCCTGCTCGGCCTCGGCGCGGCCGCACTGGGGATCCTGGCCGGCGTCACCCTCTGAGTCCCCGCCAGCGGAGCCGCCTCCGGCCGGGGCGTGGGTCGGCTGCCACCAGACGTTCACGGAACGATTACCCGGGGGTTCCCCTCGGAACGTCCGGCGTTCACCTGGTCTCCGTACCGTGTCCGGGGAAGGAGTCGCCGGTGCCGCCGGAGCATGCAGCCGTCAAGGTCCTCGTCGTTGAGGACGAGGAGTCCTACCGCCACGCCCTGGCCTCCGGGCTCGGCCGCGAGGGCTTCGAGGTCGTCCTGGCCGAGGACGGCCCCGAGGGGATCCGCCTCTTCGAGCAGCACCGGCCCGACATCATCCTCCTCGACATGCTGCTCCCCGGGATGCACGGCTTCGACGTCTGCCGCCGGGTGCGGGCCGTCTCCGAGGTGCCGATCCTCATGGTGAGCGCGGTGGACAGCGAGCTCGACGTCGTGCTCGGGCTCGAACTCGGCGCCTCGGGCTACGTCACCAAGCCGTTCCGGCTGCGCGAGCTCGTCGCCCGGATGCACGCCATCCTGCGGCGAGTCTCCCCCCGGGACCCCGGGACCCTTCCGCCTGGGCCGGCGCCCACCGCCGACGGTCCGACGGGGGGGCACGACGCCGGGTCACGGTCGACGCCGTCGACGGGACCTCCGGTCGAGCGGGTCGACCGGTTCGGCGCGGTGCAGGTGGATTACGTGCGGCGGGAGGTGTCGGTCGATGGCAGCCCGGTGCACCTGTCCCGCAAGGAGTTCGACCTGCTCGCGGTGCTCCTCGCACCGGCCCGGCGCGTCCGGTCGCGCTACGAGCTCATCGACCTCTTGTGGCCCGACACCTACCTGACCGACACGCGCACGCTCGACACCCACATCCACCGACTGCGGTCCAAGCTCGAGCCCGATCCGACGGAGCCGCGCTTCATCGTGACGGTGCGGGGAGTCGGCTTCCGCATCGATCCCGACGGCACCTACGGCGAGCCGCCGGCATCCGGGGCGCAGGACTCCGACGCGCCGGCCACCGCCTGACGCCGACGATCGGCCCGCTCAGCCGAAGCGGCCGTTGACGTAGTCGAGTGTGCGGGGGTCCTTCGGCTCGCTGAACACCTTGGACGTGGGGCCGAACTCGATCAGCTCGCCGGCCTTGTCGGCGCCCATCAGCAGGAAGGCGCAACGGTCGGACACCCGCATCGCCTGCTGCATGTTGTGGGTCACGATCACGATCGTCACCCGGTTCTTGAGTTCGCCGACCAGCTCCTCGATCCGCTTGGTGGCGATGGGGTCGAGGGCGGACGTCGGCTCGTCCATCAGCAGCACCTCCGGCTCGACGGCCAGGGCACGGGCGATGCACAGGCGCTGCTGCTCCCCACCCGACAGCGTGCTCCCGTGCGCCTTGAGGCGGTCCTTGACGCTGTCCCACAGGGCCGCGGCGATGAGGGACGACTCGGCCGCCTCGTCGAGCAGCGCCTTCTTCCGGACGCCGTTGAAGCGGAGCCCCGACACGGCGTTGTCGTAGATGCTCATCGTGGGGAACGGGTTGGGCCGCTGGAACACCATGCCCACACGGCTGCGCAGCAGGGTGGCATCGGTCTCGGGCCCGTAGACGTCGAGGTCGCCGAGATGGACGGCGCCGGTCACCGACGCCGTCCGGACCGTGTCGTGCATCCGGTTGAGCGCCCGCAGCAAGGTCGTCTTCCCGGACCCGGATGGTCCGATGAGGGCGGTCACCTCTCCGGCGGCGACGTCGAAGGAGACCTCGCGCACGGCCGTCCGACCGCCGAAGGCCACGGCCACGTCACGCAGCGTCATCACCACCTCACCGGTGGGCGGCTCGATGATGGCCTGCTCGGCTTGCACGGTCAGCGACTCCTCGACGTGGGGGGTTCGGGATCTGGCGTCGGTCATCGGCGCTCCTTGCGAAGATGGGCGGCCAGCAGGCGACTGCCGATGCTGAGGACGAGGACCACCACCATCAGCAGCAGTGCCGCACCCCACGCCACCTGCACGAGGTCGGCGTAGGGCTGGCTCGAATAGTTGTAGATCAGGATGGGCAGCGCCTCCATCGACTTGCCCGGGTTCCACTGGAGGTACTGGTTGCCGAAGATCGTGAGCAGGAGGGGGGCGGTCTCGCCGAGGCCACGCGCCACGGCCAGCAGGACCCCGGTGATGACCCCGGGCAGCGCCGTCGGCACCACGACCTTCCGGGCCACCGTGGAGCGCCGGGCGCCCAGGGCGAGGGCGGCCTCGTTGAGGGAGTGCGGCACGCCGCGGAAGGCGGTCTCGCCCGCCCGGGTGATCACGGGCAACATAATGAAGCCGATGGCGAAGGCGCCGGCGTACCCGCTGTAGCCACCGAAGTTCCGGACGATGGCGATGTAGCCGAAGATGCCGACGATGATCGAGGGGATGCCCGTCATCACATCGGCGGTGAAGCGCAGCGTGGCGGCGGCCCGCCCGTCCGACTCGGCCAGGAACAGCCCGCACAGCAGACCGACGGGCACCACGACGACGGTGGCGATTGTGGTGATCACGATCGTCCCGACGATGGCGTTCCACACGCCACCGCCCGGGTAGCCCTCGGGCACGGTCGAGTTGGTGAAGAAGTCGCGGTTCCAGGCCGGCAACCCCTTGGCGATCACGTAGGCGATGACCGCCACCAGGGGGACTACGGCGATGAGCAGGAAGAGCCAGCAGACGCCGAGGGCGATCGTCGACGCGACCTTGCGACGGCCCAGGCTCGAGGCGGCGGCGGCCTGGACGGCGCGGCGCCGCTCGACGGACGGGTCGGCCGGCGCGTCGAGGACCGTCGTCACCGGCCCAGCTCCGTGCCGGCGGCGTCGGAACCGGTCGACCACACCAGCCAGCGGGCGGCCGAGTTGACCAGGATGCCGATGACCAGGAGGACGAGGCCGGCGCCGAACAGCGCGCTCAGCTCGGTGCCCGTCGACTCCCCGAAGTTGTTCACGATGAGCGAGGGCAGCGTGGCGGCCGACGACTTGAGCGAGTGGGCGATGTAGGGCGAATTGCCGATCACCATGGCCACGGCCACCGTCTCCCCGAGGGCACGGCCGGTGGCCAGGG
>CAZULR010000198.1:0-5235 GCA_964621235.1 uncultured Acidimicrobiaceae bacterium | reverse complement strand
GTTAGTCCTGCACCAGATTATGTCGACGACACAATTCTCCGACGGTTCATCGGGACCGGTTTCAGAGAGCTGGGGAGACTGCATCGATGCTTCGATGGTGACCCCGAACCAGGGGCCTCCGCCCGGACTTACCCGGCGTTCGGCGGTGCGCGGAGTCACTCAAGGGTTGAGGGTCTCTGTGGTGGCCCATTCAGGACAGCGGCATTCTGCAACGATCGTCGACGTCGACGTGAACCTTGGAATCGTTCGACATGCTCTGTTCCCGATCCGCTTTTCCTACGACTGGCCGACATCCTCTCAGGGCGACTCGGGCGCGTTAGTCGTCGCGACACCATGTGGGGAACCGGTAGGTATGCACCAAGGAATGTTTCGAACACATCCCGCATATCAATCCCAGACCCAGCTGGCCTACGCTCTTTGCCTTTATCAATTGGAGGACTATGGCGGATTGGAGATCTACCAATGACTCGTGACGCATCAACAGACGGTGGCGAGATCCTCGTTCGCTTCACCGCGGACGAGGACGAATCGACAGGGAGCAATCTCAGGCCACCTCCGACTGACGAAGCCGAAACTCAGGCTTTGTGGCCTTTCAAGAAGCGGTCAGTCAAAGATGTGCCGATGAGAATCGCCGACTTGTCGTCAGAGATCAACGGCATTGCCACGTCAATCCAAAGCGCTCTGTCCGCGCCTGAAGCGACTACTGGGAAGTTTCGAGTCGATTCTTTCGAGATCGGACTCGCTATCAATGCATCAGGTAAAGTCGTTCTTGTTGCCGAGATCGGTTTAGAGGCCTCGATCACTGTTACCTTCAAACGCTCCTAGTAAATCTTGTTCAGCTTGACAAGACAGAGAGTTCTTGAAGCCAAAACGCTACTTCTTGCATTTCATGACCTCTTCTTTCAGCTTTGACAAAAGGTCTTCTCACTGGGGAAAACGGGTGACTGAGTTCTCGTGACCGGATCCCCGTGAACTGATCCATCTGACCTGGACCCCATTTATTGGCCCACAGTCTTGAGAATTTCGGCCTTGGCTCGGTCTGATGGTCGTGCTTCGAGCTCATCAGGCGTAAGCCCGTCGAGCGAACTGTGTCGTCTCAGCGGGTTGTGGAAGTTGACGATGTAGTCGGCCATTGCGGTGGCCAGTTCGACGTAGGTCATCCACTTCTGCCGGTTGAGTAGCTCGATCAGCATCGAACCCCAGAAGGTTTCCATCGGTGCGTTGTCGAAACAATCACCGATGGTTCCCATGGAGCCGAGCGGCTTGTGACGCTTCAAGTTCTGGGTGAATGACCAAGAAGTGAATTGCGAGCCGTGGTCGCTGTGCAGAATCGTCGCGGCTCATCCCGACTACGCGGCTGCAGCCCCCTCCGAGTAGCCCAGGTCGGTCAATCCTTGAACGACCTGGCCGAGCCTTTTGGGCGCAGCACCTCCTTGCCGTTGAAGAGTGCTCTGGCGTTCTTGACCAGTTCGAGTTCGGTCTCGAGATCCTTGATGCGCTGCCGGGCACGAGCCAGTTCGTCGGGTTCGTAGCTCTTGATTCCGGGCTTGCGGCCGGCATCGATCAGCGCCTGCTTCTTCCACCGGAAGAGCGTCGCTGCGAAACCTCCAGTTCGGCGGCGAGCTCCTCAGGGCGTTCGCCCTCGAGCATTCGCTCACACGCCGCCTCACGGAATGTCGCGGATAGCTGAATGCCATGTCCATCTCCGGCGGATCGCGGCCAGAATCTCACATAGGTAAGCCAGATTCTGGGGTCCAGGCCAAGTGGCTCAGGAATCGGGATCCCCTCACTCGGTTCAGCTTTAGCCGGTCTCAGCCTCCGCAGCTGATTCGAGAACAGCAACTGAAGGATTGGTACCGTCGACTCCCGGATGGCGGGAGGAGGGATCACGGCTCATTCACTGGCAGAGTCGTGCCAAAGGAAAGCTCCCCGACGAGCTGAGTCTTCCAATCCTGTCGAAAGTCGATCACGAACTCCTTTTCGATCGTGCCAGATTCGAGTACGCAAAAGGCGAAGTGGATTGAGTGAATTGCTCCCTCAGTTGCCGCTGTCTTGGCAGCGCAATCTGGATCTGTCTCCACCTCGAGGATCGTTAGCGCGGCGTGGATTGTGTTTACAAGGGTGTCCCAGGTTCTCGGCGCAGCGGTCAGAGTGTGAAACCAAAGCCCGTCAGTACCCTCTCGAAGAAGCTTCTCCAAGTCCTTCCTGAATGACTCCAGGCCAGCCGCTCCGCCTTGGAGCCCTGCTTTCAACTCGATATTTAGTATGCGATCAGTCTCAGAGAAGGACCCGTAGACGGTCACGTCGGTCCGGGCGCTGAGCTCTGCTACGCCCGTCTGTCTGAAGGTCGTGCGTGTAGGAGTTTCGACTGAGTGTACGAGTCCATTTCGGTCGAGCCACTGTGTGAAGAGAATCTTCGACTCTTGCTCGCTGACCCGTCTGGCGCTCCCCAGCACTTCCCTGTTGACCGGAAAGATCAGCAGCGGTCGCTCGGCGGGCCGACCCGCCCACATCTTACCCAGCATTCCGCGACATCTCGGCAAATAGATTCGGTCTCAAGCGTTTGATCGCCAGCGTCAATGAGCATGCAAGTAGCATTTCATCTGCGTCTCAATACTGCGGCGATGATCGACCTGGATGTTTATTCTGAATGGGTGGACGGATACCGGTAGGCAGGGTTTGCAGGTTGGGGGGTGACGCACGCGTCGGGTCAAGCGAGCGCCAAAGAAACTTCCTCTCGAGCGCGCCAGATTCAATCGCACGGCCCCCGGTTGCTGCATCGCTGCTTGGCACTTCGAGTTGAGCCTCAGCCTATGAGGCTGAGGTCATGGCATCGACTACTCAGACTCCTAGGCTGAGGCCGGATTCACGGAATCGACTCGAGCAGCTGAGTGTCTCTGGTCCCTAAGTCGGAGGGTGGGAATAGCGCGGGTCCATTTTTGGACCTATCCACTACGAGTTCAGGGACAGGCGGCCGGGCTCCACTCCGCGTTGTCGCGTCAACCAGTTGCCTATCGCAATGACCGAACGCTTAGGAGGCCACCATATCCGAGGTCCGTGTCCACGACCTCTCGATCTCCCTGGACGGGTTCGGGACCGGCGAGGGCATCACGCTCGTGCAGGCGATGGCCGGCGTGGCCAAACGGGGCGTCGAACGTTCATGCCTGAAGGAGCGGAGCCGTGAAGGCCCCGCTCCTTCAGCACATCACTTTGAGGACGCGGTCGGCGAGTCGCCGAACTGAGGGTCAGGCCGGTCAGTTTTTGACGGTGATGCTTACTGGCTTACTGAATGCGCTTCCACCCGCGCCCAACGCCTCAGACAGAAGGTCGTAGGAGCCGTTGGGGACCGTCGTTGTATTCCAGCTATAGAACCACCCGACGTATGTAAGCGTGGCCGTGCCGATCACCTTTCCGTAGCCGTACGAGCCGCCTGCGAGCCAGAAGTCGACGTTGGTCGCGTTCGAGGCGGAGGCATCAAGGTAGGTCGACCCGGACAGCGGCGCCGCCCCCACGGCCGGGAGCAGCACGGTTGTCGTCGGGGTAGGATAAGACCCGGTAGTGATGCGCCCGATTGACTCCCCATGGGTGACTGTTTGGCCTTGATCCGCGAACCACAAGGCACCGTCGGGGCCGGCAGTGATCCCGTCGGCATAGACACCGTACGGGTCGGCGTAGTCGGTGACGACCCCACCCGTCGTGATGCGCCCGATGGTGCTGCCGCCCCAGTTCGTGAACCATAAGGCACCGTCGGGACCGGCGGTGATCGCCAACCCCGTACCAACACCCGTTGAGGTGTAGGTGGTGAAGACCCCGTTGGTAGTGATGCGCCCGATACAACCACAGAGGTTGTTCGTGAACCACATGGCGCCGTCAGGGCCGGCGGTGATCGCGATCGAGGCGATTTCCGGGTCGTAGTAGAGGTGAACAGCCCCCGTCGACGTGATGCGCCCGATGTCGCCGCCGGCCGTGAACCACATGGCGCCGTCGGGGCCCTCGGCTATCCCTGACGGTTGGCTGAGTGCGGGGTAGTTGTACGACTTCCCTTTCATCGTGATGCGCCCGATCGTGTCGTTACCCCAGTTCGTGAACCACATTGAGTCGTCAGGGCCGGCGGCGACCGAGACCGGGAGGTAGCTGTCCGGTACGGTGTAAATTTTGACGGCCCCTGTTCCCGGCGTGATGCGGCCGATGGTGCCGGTGCCATAGTTCGTGAACCACAAATTGCCGTCAGGGCCAGCGGCTATCCCTTTCGGGTCGTTGATACCCGTTCCGGTGTAGTCGGTGACGACCCCGCCCGTCGTGATGCGCCCGATGGAGTTGCTGCCACCGTTCGTGAACCACAAATTGCCGTCAGGGCCGGTGGCCGTATCAGTCGGGCTGCTGATGCTGCCCGGTGTTCCGGTGTAGTCCTTGAATTCTGGCGGGACGACTTGCGCAGAAGCGTTGGCGTTCGATGCCGTGAACCTGTGGGCGATGCCGGCCGCGCCAGACACGACACCGGTTTTTGCCGTGTCCTTTGTATGCTGTCCTCCGTGGACTGGAGCAGCCCCAGCTTGGGACATTGGGACAAGGGCCAGACCCACGAACGCGAGCAACGATGCCACCACGAGTTGGATGATCCGCCATCTCATCGAGTTCCCCTGAATCCCCCGCCCGGGCCGCGCGTCGGGATGACGTATTTCATCGTTGACGCGGCTCGCCATTTGTTGCAAGCACATCTGATTCTTCATGGCTCCTCCTCGGAGTTCGTCGCCCCTCGGTCCCCGTTCTCGGGTGATCTCACCCTGCTCCTACGCGCTGAAGAAGCGCTTACCGACCGCTGAACGAATGTCCCTCCAGGCTGAAACCGCCGGAGATAAGAGCAGGTGAGAAGGCGGCGGATAGCACCAGGATGGCCCCTTCGACCGGCGGATGACAGGGGACATTGCCATGCGGTTCCGG
Source organism: uncultured Acidimicrobiaceae bacterium (assembly GCA_964621235.1). Lineage (GTDB taxonomy): Bacteria > Actinomycetota > Acidimicrobiia > Acidimicrobiales > RAAP-2 > Bog-756. The sequence goes on along the minus strand of CAZULR010000198.1, from coordinate 294 downwards.
ATCTTGGACCACTGAATCTCCTTGACGCCGACGGGCATCTGGTTGTGCTGGGCGGACGGCGGGAGCGAGTCCCCCGACCCCTGTCCAGAACACCGGTCATGGGCGCTGCTCAGAACCCTCCCCGGGGCCGTGATCAGCGGCCTTTGACGGTCGTCCTCAGCTGGCCCGGCTGAGGGTCATTACCACGGACGATCTGGGACCGGCTTGCCGACTATCTCGAAGCGAGGACTTCCAGGGGCAGGGGGTCATGAAAGGCGGACGGGCAACTCCCGTACGGCGATCAGTATGGGGTTC
>CAZULR010000197.1:0-5285 GCA_964621235.1 uncultured Acidimicrobiaceae bacterium | reverse complement strand
CGATGCAGATGTTCGCCCACTCGATGGCCCGCCTCCACGGCCTCGACGTCGACCGGCCCCGCAACCTGGCCAAGACGGTCACCGTCGAGTGATCCGGTCGGCGGCCGGCGCCATGGTCGCCGAGGTGGCGTCCGCACTGGGGGACCGGCCGGAGGACTCCGTGGTGGGCATCGGCATCGACGCCGTGGACCTCGACCGCTTCCGCACCGTGCTCGCCCGCCGTCCCACGCTCGCCCGCCGCCTCTTCACCGACGGCGAGCGCAGCTATGCCGCGCTGGTGCCCGACCCCGTGCCCCGGTTGGCGACGCGCTTCGCCACCAAGGAGGCCGTGCTCAAGGCCCTCGGCCTCGGCCTCGGGGCCTTCGCGTTCCGCGACGTCGAGGTGGTGCGCACCGGGCTCGACGCACCGATCGTCGTCCTGCACGGTGCCGCCGACCGGGCGGCCCGGGTGGCTGGGGCGACCCGGTGGCACCTCTCGCTCACCCACACCGACCTGGTGGCACTGGCCGCCGTGGTGGCGTCGGGTGTCCGGGTGGATCGGTAGGGTCGGGTCGTGCAGCCGGTCCTGACCGTCGCCGAGATGCAGCAGGTCGACGCCCGGGCGCAGGCCACCACGCCCCTCGAGGAGCTCGTGGCGCGGGCGGGGACGGCGGTGGCCGTGGCCGCCCTGGACCTGCTGGGCGGGGCCTACGGACGACGGGTCGTGGTGATCGCCGGCAAGGGCAACAACGGCGCGGACGGCCGGGTGGCGGCCGCGCTGCTCGCCCGGCGGGGCGCCCGGGTGACGGTGGTCGGCCCCGACGTGGCGGTCGCCGTCGACGACGTCGGAGCCGGCGTCGACCTGGTGATCGACGCCGCCTTCGGCACCGGCTTCCGGGGCACCTACGACGCACCGCGTGTCGCCGCCGGTGTGCCGGTCCTGGCCGTGGACATCCCCTCGGGGGTGGCCGGCGACACCGGTGCCGCCGGCGGGACGGTACTGGCGGCCACGGCGACCGTCACCTTCGCCGCCCGCAAGCCCGGCCTGGTCCAGGGCGACGGCGTCCGGCTGGCGGGCGCGGTGCGGGTGGCCGACATCGGGCTGCCGGTCGGGGGCGGCCGGATCGCCCTGGTGGAGGACGGCGACGTCACGACCCTGGTGCCCTCCCGTGACCCGGGCGGCAACAAGTGGGCCGCCGCCGTGCTGGTGGCCGCCGGCTCGCCCGGCATGACCGGGGCCGCCGCGCTGTGCGCGGCCGCCGCCTACCGGGCCGGGTCCGGGATGGTCCGCCTCGGTGTGCCGGGCGGCACGCTCGACGACCTGCCGGCCACCGAGGCCGTGGGGGTCGAGCTGCCCGGTGACGGGTGGGCCGACGTCGCCCTGGAGGTGGCGGCCCGGTGCCGTGCCGTGGTCGTGGGTCCCGGACTGGGTCGGGCCAAGGGCACCGGGGCACAGGTCCGGTGGCTGGTGTCCCGGTCGGCGTGCCCGGTGGTGGTGGACGCCGACGGCCTGGGCGTGCTGGGCCGCCTCGAGGTGCGGCCGCTCGAGGCGTCGGCGCCCGTGGTGCTGACCCCCCACGACGGCGAGTACGAGCGACTGGTCGGCAGCCCTCCCGGGCCGGACCGGGTGGCCGCCGCCCGACGCCTGGCCGAGCTGTCGGGCGCCGTCGCACTGCTGAAGGGACCGACGACGGCGGTGGCCGACCCGTCGGGACGGGTGCTGCTGGCCACGGCCGGCACCCCGGCACTGGCCTCGGCCGGCACCGGCGACGTGTTGTCCGGCGTCATCGGGGCGTTCCTGGCCCGGGGGGTGCCCCCGCTCGAGGCCGCCGCCCTGGCCGCGCACGTCCACGGCCGGGCCGGGGCGCTCGGCCACCCCTCGGGGCTGGTGGCCGGCGACCTGCCCCGCCTGGTGGCCCGGGTGCTGGACGCCGTCGCCGGCTGAGCCCGCGGCGGCGACGGCGGGAAGCGGCCGGCCGCACGGGGCCGGGTGGGGAGGGCCGAGCGGTACGATGCCGCGGATGGCCCCAGGATCCCGACTCGCCGAGCTCGCCGTCGAGGCCGCCGGGTGCACCCGGTGCGCGCTCGCCGCCACCCGGACCCAGGTCGTGTTCGGGGTGGGCGACCCGGACGCCGACCTGATGTTCGTGGGCGAGGCGCCCGGCCGGGACGAGGACCTGCGGGGCGAGCCGTTCGTCGGGAGGTCCGGCCAACTGCTCGACCGGCTGCTGGCCGAGGAGGTCGGCATCGGCCGGGAGCGGGTCTACATCGCCAACGTGGTCAAGTGCCGTCCGCCGGACAACCGGGACCCCAGGCCGGACGAGATCGGCGCCTGCCGTCCCTACCTCGATCAGCAGGTCGCCCTCATCGAGCCGAAGGTCGTGGTGACCCTCGGCAACTTCGCCACCCGGCTCCTGCTCGACACCGACCGGGGCATCACCACCCTGCGCGGCACGTCCTACCCGATGGGGGCGACCACACTCGTGCCGACCTTCCACCCGGCCGCCGCGCTGCGGGGAGGCGGGGTCGTGCTGGCCCAGATGCGGGCCGATTTCGTGCGGGCCAAGCAGCTGATGGGCCCGTCCCGGTGAGCCCGACGCTCGAGCTGGCCACCGCCTCCGCCGGGGCCACACGCGACCTGGCCGCGGCCCTGGCCGCGGTGTGCGTGGTCGGCGACGTGCTGCTCCTGTCCGGCGACCTCGGCGCGGGCAAGACGACCTTCGCCCAGGGGTTCGGCCGGGCGCTCGGCATCGACGAGCCGGTCACCAGCCCGACGTTCACCCTCGTCCGGCAGTACGAGACGACGCCGGGCGTGGGCGGCGTGCGCACCCTGCTCCACGCCGACGTCTACCGGCTCGACAGCCTCGGCGAGATCGCCGACCTCGGACTCGGCCAGCTGGTGGAGGACGGCGCGCTGGCCCTGGTCGAGTGGGGCGACGCCGCCGAGCCGGTGCTGGGTGCCGACGCCCTGTCGCTGCAGCTCGAGGTCGACCCCGCTGACGAGGGGCGACGGCGCATCGCGGTGGCGGGCGCCGGCCCCTCGTGGGACGACCGCTGGTCCGACCTGGTGGCCGCCCTCGCCCCGTGGACGGTCGACGCGTGAAGGTGCTCGCCCTGGAGTCGGCCACCGACCTGGTCGGGGCGGCGCTGGCGCGCGACGGGTCGGTCGCCGAGCGCAGCCACCTCGGTGGTCGCGCCCACGCCGAGCTGCTGGCCCCGGCGATCGAGGAGGTGTGCGCGCTGTCGGGCTGCGCGCTCGGCGACCTCGACGCCCTGGCCGTCGACGTCGGTCCCGGGCTGTTCACGGGACTGCGGGTCGGGGTGGCCACGGCCAAGGCGCTGGGCCAGGCGCTCTCCCTGGGCGTCCTCGGCGTGTCGAGCCTCGACGTCCTGGCCGCCGGGGCCTACGAGGCGGCCCCGGGCGCCCGCTCGGCCCGGGTGGTGGCCGTCGTCGACGCCCGCCGCGGCGAGGTCTTCGCCGCGGCGTACCGGGCCGGCGCCGACGGGGGTGGCCCCGACGGCCCCGACCCCGCCGATGTCCGCGCCGACCGAGCGGGCGCACTCACCCCCGAGGATTTACTCCAGTGGTGCGACGACCTGGCCCAGGCCGGGCCGGTCCTGGTCGTCGGGGACGGTGCGGTCCGGTATCTCGAGCTGCTGGCGCCCCGGCCGGGCCTCGACGTCGGCCTCGTCCAGACGGTGGCCGCCCCGTCCCCGGCCGCCTTGGTCCGCCTGGCGGTGCGGCGGCTGGCCGCCGGCGCGGCTCCCCTGGCCGCGGCTGACATCGTGCCCGACTACCGCCGTCCGGCCGACGCCCGGATCAACTGGGAGGAGCGCGCCCCGCAACGCACCGCGCCGCGTCCGCCGGCGAGCCGCCCGTGACGATCGCGCACGGCGGCCGCGGCGCGGCTCCCCCGGGGGGACGCCTGCCGGTGGTGGTGGCGCCGCTGCGCTCGCGCGACCTGAAGGCCGTGCTGCGGATCGAGCGCGACGTCTTCGACGAGCCGTGGAGCCGGCAGCTCTTCGAGAGCGAGCTGGCCCAGCGGACGTCCCGGGCCTACCGGGCCGCCTGGGTGGGCACCGAGCTGGTGGGCTACGCCGGCCAGATGTCGGTCGACGACGAGGCGCACGTCAACAACATCGCCGTCGCCCCCGGCTGGCTGGGGCGGCGGATGGGCACCGTGCTCCTCTATGACCTGGTGCGCACGGGACTGGCGCGCGGCTCGGCCCACCTCACCCTCGAGGTGGCCGTCGGCAATGAGCCGGCCCTCGCCCTCTACCGGCGGTTCGGACTGGCGCCGGTGGGCGTGCGCCCGAACTACTACCGGGACGGCGACGCCCTGATCATGTGGGTGCGTGACATCGACTCCGACGAGTACGCGGGACGGCTCGCCGCCATCGGCTCGGGCCTGGCGGAGACGGTGGACCTCGAGCGACGGGACTGACCCTGCGGCGTCGGGCACGGTAGCGTCGCCACGTGCTCGACCACGTCTCGATCCGGTGCGGGGACGCCACCGCCAGCGCCACGTTTCACGACGCCGTCCTGGCCCCGCTCGGCGTGACCCGGGTCATGGACTTCGGTGGGATCGTCGGGTACGGCGCCGACGACAAGCCGGACTTCTGGATCGGCCCCGACGCCACCGGTGCGCCGAACCGGGAGAACCACCTGGCCTACGCCGCCGCCGACCGCGACGCGGTGCGGGCCTTCGCCGCCGCCGTGGCCCACGGCGCCGAGGTGCTGCACGGGCCGCGCGAGTGGCCCGAGTACCACCCGGGCCACTTCGGGTCCTTCGTGCGGGACCCGGACGGCAACAACGTCGAGACCGTCTGCCACACCCCGCAGTAGGCGCCCCCGGTCCGGGCCGGTCGGTGTGGCCCTAGTCTCGGTGCCGTGAACGGCACCTCCGACCGACCCGTCGTCCGGGTACTCGGCATCGAGACGTCGTGCGACGAGACGGCGGCGTCCGTGGTCGAGCACGGCACCACCATCGTGTCGTCGGTGGTGAGCAGCCAGATCGACCTGCACGCCCGCTACGGCGGTGTCGTGCCCGAGCTGGCCGGCCGCGCCCACGTGGAGCTGCTGACGCCGGTCCTGGCCGACGCGCTCGAGCAGGCCGGCTCGGACCCCTCGGGCCGGGGGATCGACGGGATCGCCGTGACGCACGGTCCGGGCCTCATCGGCTCGCTCCTGGTCGGCGTGGCCGAGGCCAAGGCCCTCGCCATGGCGTGGGGGGTCCCGCTGATCGGGGTGAACCACCTGGAGGCCCACCTGTTCGCCTCGCTGCTCGAGCAGCCCGACCTGGGCT
>CAZULR010000196.1:0-5289 GCA_964621235.1 uncultured Acidimicrobiaceae bacterium | reverse complement strand
AGGGACTGCGCAGCTCCCGCTTGAGCACCTTCATCGCACCCGACAGCGGGAGCGGTTCGTCCCGGAACTCGATGCTCTTCGGCACCTTGTACCCGGCGATCCATTCCCGCGAATGGGCGATCAGCTCGTCGGCACCGACCTCGGCGCCCGGCGCCAGCACGACGACGGCATGGACCTGTTCGCCCCAGGTGTCGTGCGGGATGCCGATGACCGCCACCTGCTGGACCGCCGGATGGCTGGCCAGTGCGTTCTCCACCTCGAGGGAGTACACGTTCTCGCCCCCCGTCACGATCATGTCCTTGACGCGGTCGACCAGGTGCAGGTAGCCCTCGTCGTCGAGGAAGCCGGCGTCACCCGTGTGGTACCACCCGTCCCGGAACGCCTCCGCCGTGGCGTCGGGCTGGTGCCAGTACTCCACCATGAAGTTGCCCCCCCGGGCGCAGACCTCGCCCGCCTGACCCCGGGGGACCGCCCGACCGAGCTCGTCCCGGATGGAGAGCTCGACGCCCGGCACCGCCCGGCCGGCGCTTCCCAGCAGGTCGCCGCCGCGGCGGTGCTCCTCGGGCCCGAGCAGGGTGAGAATGGCGCAGCACTCGGTCATGCCGTAGCCCTGCCACAGCTGCATCTCGGGGTACAGCTCGATGATCCTGGCCAGCAGGTCACGGGGCATGGGCGAGGCGCCGTAGACGAGCTGGCGGAGACTGGCCAGACGCTCGGGTCGGAAGTCCGGATGGGCCATGGTCAGCCCGATCATGGTCGGCACCATCACGGTGTCGGTGGGCCGGTACGCCTCGATGGCGGCCATGGTGGCCCCGGGCTCGAACATCGGGAGGATGACGGTCTGGGCCCCGAACGCCGGGCCGCCGATGATGCCGAACATCGAGGCGGCGTGGAACATCGGGGTCTGGAGGAGGTTGACGGTGGTGTCGTCGACGGGCCGCACCATCATGATGTGCATCAGGTTCAACATCTCGGCGCGCTGGTCGAGGAGCACCCCCTTGGGGAGACCCGTGGTGCCGCCGGTGTACATCAGCACGACCGGGTCCGACTCCTCTCCCTCCTCGGGGAGGCCCGGGTCGGCGGCGGCCAGCAGATCGTCGTAGGTGGCGGTGTGGGGTGCGTCACCGGCGCCGATCAGCACCACGTGCTCGAGTCCGGCCTCCTCCCGCACCGCCTCGACAACGGGCGCGAAGATCCCGTCGACGAAGCACGTCGTCGTCCCCGAGTCCCGCAGGACGTGGACGAGCTCCTTCGGGGCGAACCGGAGGTTCAGTGGATTGATGACACCGGCACCCAGGTAGGCCGCGTGGTAGAGCTCGAGGTACTCGGGGGAGTTGAGGGCCAGCACGGCGAACCGGTCGCTCCGGTCGATGCCCAGGGAGCCCAGGGCGCCGACGGTGCGGCCGACGCGGTCGAGGTGCTCGGCGAAGGAACGGGAGGCGCCCGAGGCCGCGTCGATGACGCACGGCCGGTCGGGGACGCGCTCCACGGTGGCGAGGAGCTGGCGGTGGTACAGGAGTTCCTTCATCCCCGCATCCTAGGGAGGCACCCCTCGCGGCGACGGGCAGTTGCACCCCGCGCCGGACGCTCAGTTCGCGGCTCGAGAGGCGATGGACGTGAGGAACGCCACCACCTCGTCCCGATCGAGCGTGCGCTTCATCGGTGGGACCCGCTCGAGCAGTGCCGCCCGGTAGCGCGCCGTGGCCAGGCGGCTGTCCAGCACGGCGACCACGCCATGATCGGCGGCGGATCGGATGAGCCGGCCGGCGCCCTGGGCCAACAGGGTCCCGGCCCGGGGCAGGTCGACCGCGCCGAACGCACCCGGCCCGGCCAGCTCCCGCCGGGCCTCGAGGACCGGGTCGTCGGGCCGGGGGAACGGGATCCGGTCGATGGTGACCAGGCTCAGCGTTCGACCGGGGACGTCCACCCCCTGCCAGAACCCGAGTGTGGCGAACAGGCAGGCCGACTCGTCGGACCGGAAGGCCTCGACCAGGGCCGGCTTCGGAAGGTCCGACTGCGACAGGAGGGGGAATGCCAACCGGTCGGACAGTGCCTCGACGGCGGCGCGCATCGCCCGCCAGCTGGTGAAGAGCGCGAGCGTCCGGCCACCCGCCGCCGTGATGAGCATCTCGAGCTCGTCGTGGAGGGCGGGCTCGGCCTCCGGTGACCGCCGGTCAGGTAGCGACTTCGCCACGTACAGCAGCGCGTGGGCGCGGTAGTCGAACGGACTGCCGACGTCGAGGAGGTCGGTCGAGCCGTTCGGCAGCCCGAGGCGCTCGGCCAGTCCGATGGGCACGGTGGCCGAGGTCAGGATGCCGGTGACCGAGCCCCACAGCTGCTCGGCGAGGATCGGTCCGACGTCGATGGGGGATACCCGCAGGGCCGGGGCCCGCGAGCCGTCCTCGACCCAGGCGACCTCCTCGGACCCGAGTAGCGCGAGACGGGCCAGGTCGGCCGCCAGGTGACCGGCGGCGAGCAGCACACGGTCCCGGCGCGAGCGGTCGGCGGAGGCCTCGGCGTCCCCTGCGTCCCGCTCGGACCGCCGCAGGTGGTCGACGAGGCGACCGACCCGGCCGGTGGCCAGGGCCACCAGGGTGGCGAGGTCGGGGTCGCTCCCCACGGCCGTGGGCGCCGGCCGGACCGGCCGGGGAGTCGCCCGCGGGGCTCTGGGCAGCGGGGCGAGCCCGAGGTCGAGCCCGACCGGCTCGTGATCGTCGTCATCCGGGCCGCCCGCGGACGGGCCCGGGCCGACGCCGTCGCCACCCCGGTCGTCAGGGTCGACGGTCGACGTGCCGTCGGACAGGTCCCCGTGGGGCACCCGGCGGCCAGACCACGGCCGGAGCACCCGGTGGAAGACGTCGGCCAGGTCGGCCACGGCCTCGACGGCACGCGAGGCGCCGTCGTCGTCACCGAGGACGGGGCGGGCGGCGACGGCGAGGGCACGGAACCTGCCGGGACCGACCTCGAGGCCGAGACTGTCGGTCATCACGTCCTCGACCTCGTGGGCCTCGTCGAACACCACCACCTGGTGCTCGGGCAGGACGGCGCCCCCGCTGGCGAGGTGGGCGCCGTAGAGGTGGGTGTTGACGACGATGACGTCGGCCTCGGCGGCACGGGCCCTGGCGTCCTCGGCGAAGCAGTCACGCCCCGACGGACAGCGGAAGGCGCCCGGGCACTCGCGCGCCGTGGTCGACACCATCGCCCAGGCGCGGAAGTGCGGCTCGAAGGGCAGTTCGGCCCGGTCGCCGGTCGTGGTGTCCTCGGCCCACCGCACCAGGCTCCGCACCTGGTCGGCCAGGGTGGACGGGTCCGTGGTCCCGACGTCTGCGGCCGGGGTCAGACCGTCGTCGGCGTCGGGGGGGTCGCCGGCGCCGGGGGTCAGCGAGAGCTGGGCGCCCGGACCCCCGATCTCGCTGACCCGCTGCCGGCAGATGTAGTTGCTGCGGCCCTTCAGGACGGCGAATCGCAGGTCGTTGTCGGTGGCCGTGGCGACCAGGGGCAGGTCCTTGTCGGCGAGCTGGTCCTGGAGCGCCTTGGTGGCCGTGGCCACCACGATCCGTTCACCCGACAGGGCCGCCGGGACGAGGTACGCGAGCGACTTGCCGGTGCCCGTGCCCGCCTGGACCACCAGGTTCCGCCGGCCCACCATGGCCGACGCCACGGCCTGGGCCATCTCCACCTGTCCCGGGCGGGACTCGCCACCTCCGGGCAGTCCGGCGGCCACGCGCTGCAGGGTGGTGGTGACCTCGTCGGGCATCCGCCGACACTACCGGTCGGTCGAGCCGCTACCCGTCGGCCAGGCGCCGCCGGAGTTCCACGTAGACAGGGGTGCCCACGAGGGCATCGAGCTCCTCGGCCAGCGACTCGACCACCGGACGGTCGCCGACGTAGGCGAGGTCGCCCTCGGTGCAGCACCAGGCCATGGTCTCCCCCTCGGGTCCCCAGTCGGAGCGGCGCCACGCCCGCACCTCGGCCACCTCGCCGCCGTGACCGTCATCGGACCAGTCGACCCGGAGCGGGAGCTGCCAGCACACCGAGGGCTTCCAGTCGAGCGGAGACTCGCCGGCGTCGACGGCGGCGAGGTGCAGGGCGCACCCCGCGCCTCCGGCGAAACCGGGACGGTTGAGGAAGATGCATGCTCCCTCGACCACCCGGGTGGCCGCCGGCCCGTCGTCGGTCACGATGGCGCCGGCGAAGATGCCGCCGGCCACCGCGTGGGCGTGGAACTGGAACCGCTCCGGGGGAAGCGTGTCGGCCAGGGCGGCGATGCGCATGGCCTCGTCCGCGCCGTCGAGCTCGGCGCCGACCGAGCAGCACCCCTCGCCCAGTTCGGGGGTCGGCTCCTCGTGGATGCCGAGGCACCCCCGACCCCACAGGCAGGTCCACCGCGACGTCAAGAAGGCGTCCTCGAAGCGCCAGGTGACGTCCCCTTCCACGATCTCGGTGACGCCGACCCCGTCGCCGTCACCGTCACCCGGGGTCGGCGGGACGTCCGCCGCGTCGCCCATCAGTGCCACTCCACGAACAGGGTGACCGAGACCCCGAGTCCGACCACCACGATGCAGACGCGGAGGATGTCGGCCCGGAGCCGTCGACCGTAGTGGCCGCCGAGCTGGCCGCCGATGATCGAGCCGGCGGCGATGAGGGCGGCCACCGACCAGTCGATGTGGGTCGAGAGAATGAAGACGACTGCGGCCACGCCATTCACGAGGAGTGCCAGGAAGTTCTTGGTGCCGTTGAGCCGTTGCAGTCCGTCGTCGATGAAGATGGCGAGCAGGCTGATGAGGATCACGCCCTGGGCGGCCCCGAAGTACCCGCCGTAGATGCCGGTCAGGAAGACCCCGGCCAGGAGCGGGGTGCCACCGTGGACGTGGCGCTCGCCGCGGCCGGCCAGCCAGGCGCTCACGCGGGGCTGCACGGCCATCAGCACGGCGGCCAGCAGCACCAGCGCCGGGATGGCCGCCTTGAACACGCTCGAGGGGAGGGCCAGGAGGAGGACGGCCCCGGTGATCCCGCCGGTCACGGACGCCGCCCCCAGCTTCATCAACCGGGAGCGCTGCCCCTCCAACTCGCGCCGGTAGGCGACGACCGCGCTGGCACTGCCGGGGACGAGCCCGACGTTGTTGGACACGTTGGCCAGCACCGGCGGGTAGCCGAGGGCGAGCAGCGTGGGGAACGTGATGAGTGACCCGGAGCCGACGATCACGTTGACCGTCCCGGCGGCCAGCCCGGCAGCGAAGATGGCCAGGGCGGCCCACGGGGTCATGGGGAGGGTCTAGTCGTCGGGGG
>CAZULR010000195.1:0-5330 GCA_964621235.1 uncultured Acidimicrobiaceae bacterium | reverse complement strand
TGGTGCGCATGAAGGCCACGACCGGGGTCGTCCACCGCAGCATCTCCTCGACGGCGAGCGGCAGGGCACGGTTGACCCCGTCGGCCGCCCGCCGCACGAGCGACTCCCACTGGCCCGGGCGCTCGGCGAAGCCCACGAGCCCACCCGACATCATGTTGCGGGTGGTCTCGTTGCCGGCCACCAGCAGCTGCACCAGGAACATGCCGAGCTCGGCGTCCGTCAGCCGGTCCCCCTCGACCTCGGCGGCGCCCAGCTCGCTGATGATGTCGTCCCTCGGTGACGCCCGACGGTCGGCGGCGGCCTCGAGCAGATACGTCACCATCTCCATGCTCAGCTGGTTGCGCTCCTCCTCGGGCCAGTCCGTGGCGCCGGGGATGACGGCCTCGGACCACCGGAAGAACCGCGGCCACTCCTCCTCGGGGACACCGAGCAGGTCGCTGATCACCTGGAGGGGCAGCGGGACGGCGAGTTCCGGGACGATGTCGACCGGCACCCCGGGCTCGATGCGGTCCACCAGCGCCCGGGCGCGGGCCCGGATGCCCGGCTCCAGCGCCCGCATGTAGCTCGGCCGGAACCCCGGCTGGACCAGCGTGCGGTAGCGGGTGTGGTCCGGCGGGTCGGTGTGCATCATGGTCGGCGGCGAGGCGTACTCGGCGCCGATCTCGAAGGTCATGATCCCCTTCGACGAGCAGAACGTGCCCGGGTCCCGGGACACCTCGACCACGGCGTCGTGACTGCTCACCATCCACAGGCCCAGCGTGTCGTTGCGCGCCACCGGTGCCTCGGCGCGCAGCCGTGCGTAGAGGGGATACGGGTCCCCCGCGTAGACGGCGGGGTCCAACAGGGGGTCGGTCAGGGCGGTCTCGTCGAGCCCGCTGCCGGTGGTCGGGGTCGTCACGCCGCGCCGCCTCCCGCCGAGGCGCCGGCACCGGGCCGGTCGGCCCGGACGACCGCGGTGCCACGGATCACGGCGGTGTCCCCACCGAGGTGGTCACGGCGACCATCGACTCCAGACCTGACCATGTGGCTCCTCCCCGGGCTGCGACCCGGGCGGTGCGGGCTCAGCCGTCGTCCCGGCACCCGGCGCCGGTTCCGTCAGTCTGCCGGAACCGTGGGTCACGCGCCATCGCCGACCGACCGGTCGCCGGAGGCACGGTGTCGTCCCCGCGGTCGTACCGGACCGGGACCGTGGGACCGGATCAGGTCGCCAGGATCGACGTGCCGGACACCGCGTGCGTGTCCGTCAACCCTCCGGTCCCCCCGCTGAAACCGATGAGCACCTTCGGGCCGAGGTGCACCGCCTGGGTGAGCAGCAGATTTCCGTCCATCGACACGGTGAGCGTGCCGTCCACGAGTCTGACGGTGAAGGTGTGCGTCGACCGCAGGCTGGCCACCACGTTCGCCGTGGACAGCCAGTGGAGGTTGTCGGGCACCGACGAGCTGACCGGACCGTCGGAGATGCCGACGAAGTTGTCCGACGGGTACCCGGAGTCCTGGTAGGTGTCGGCGCAGACCGCGATCCCCGTGATGCCGGAGAATCCGAGCCCACCGCCGTCGTAGCCGGTGGCCGTGGGCGAGGTCGACGGAGCGGCGAGCACGAGGGCGATGCCGTCCGCGCCCTCGGCTCCCCCACCGCCGATGGTGGTGGTGTACGTCGCCGTCAGGTCGTCGGTGGCGACGGGCGTCGGCCAGAACGCCGTCCCGCTCTGGTACGGGGCGTTGGCCTGCGTGAGCTGCGTCGTCCCACCGGATTGCTGCGTCGACCCGTTGAGGTCCCAGCCCCCGTTGACCGGGTCACCAACGGCGATCGGCACGGAGGGCGCTGCGGTGACGGCGACCCCGCTGACGCTGTGGGTGTCGGTCACGGCGCCGTTGCCACCCGAGAAGCCCACCACCACGTCGTTCCCCACGGTCACCTGGGTCGACAGGATCACCACGCCGTCCATGGTCACGCTCAACGTGCCCCCGGACAGCGTCACCTTGAACAGGTGGGTGGCCCGCAACGACGCCACCGGGCTGTCGGTCGCCAGCCAGTGCAGGTTGCCCGGAGCCGTCGAGGTGATCGGGCCGTCGGTCACCCCGACGAAGTTGGACGAGGGATTGGAGCCGTTCTTGTGGGTGTCGATCGCCACCGCCACGCCACCGATCCCCGAGAATCCGAGGCCTCCGCCCGAGGTACCGACCGACGTGGGCGGGGTCGAGGCGTTGGCCAGGACGAGGGTGAGCCCGTCGCCGCCGGTCGCGCCGCCACCCCCGATCGTCGACGTGAAGGTGGCCGACAGGTCGGTGCTGGGGAGGGGCGTGGGCCAGAAGGCCGTTCCCGCCTGGGACGTCGTTCCGGCCTGGGTCAGCTGCAGCACCCCTCCGGACAGGACGGAGGAGCCGTTGAGCGTCCACCCGCCGGTGGTTGGATCGCCGACCACGGCGTCCGGGCCGCCGGCCTTGATCTTCACACCGCTGATCACCTGGGTGGCATCGGAGGTCCCGGTCGATCCGGTGAAGCCCACCCGCACATTGGGCGTCGGGGTCAGGTTGACGGACAGCGTCAGGGTGCCGTTCACGTAGACGGCCAGCACGCCCCCGGTCACCGTCACCTGGATGGCCACGGAACCGTGCAGATCGGGCACGGTGGTCGACTTGGCCAGGAAGTGGAGCTGGTTCGGGTTGGTCGGCTTTGCGCCGTCAGATACCCCGACGAAGCTCTGCGGGGACCCGTCCGTCGCGCGCACCGTCGACAGCACGACCGAGAGGCCGGGCAGGCCGCCGGTGCCGAAGTCGAGCCCGCCTCGGCCGATCGAGGTCGGGGCCACCGACGGATTGGCCAGTACCAGAGCGTTGCCGTCACCACTCGACGCCGATCCCGTGATCGTCGAGGTGTAGCGGACGTCGAGGCCCTTCTCCGCGACCGGCACAGGGGCGAACGAGGACCCGGTCCCCGAGGTGGAGGCCGACGTCAGCTGGAGCGAGCCTCCCGAGAGGGTCGCCGAACCGTTTCGCTGCCAGCCGGTCGCCCCGGGGTCGCCGAGGGTCCCGGTCCCGGTGAACTGGACGGTCCGGACTCCCTGCCCGTCACTGGCGGTGATCACCCAGCCGTCGGTGGTGGCACCCACGGCGGTCGGCGTGAACGTGACCGATTCGGTGAGGGACTGTCCGGGTTGGATCGTCGTGCCCTCGGGCAACGTGGTCGTCGCGGTGAAGGGTCCGAGGACCGGCGGCTTGGACTTGGCGATCTCCACATTGCTCCCGCCGGTGTCGGTCACCGTGAACGTCTTCGTGACCGACGTACCGATCGGTGTCGATCCGAAGTTCGTCGACAACGGGGAGATCTGCAGGAGCGCGGGCGAGCTGGAGCTCCCGGTGACGACCACGTCCACGGTGCCGCCGTCGCTGGCCACGACGAGGTCGCCCTGGTAGGTCCCGTTCGCGGTCGGCGAGAAGGTCACGTTCACCACCACCTGCTGGCCGGGGAGCAGGACGGCGCCGACCGCGGGCGCACCGGTCACGGAGAAGGGCGCCCCGGGCGAGGTCACGCCGGAGATCGTCAGCTGCTGTGATCCGTTGTCGGCGAAGGCGACGGACTGCGACGACTGCTGCCCCGGGGGGATACCACCGAAACTGACGCCGAGCGTCGATGAGGTGAGATTGGGTCCGGCCACCTGGCCTTCACCGGTCAGACTGTCGACCGTCGTCCCCTGGCCGCTCGTCGTGATCGTCAACGAGCCGCCGGCCGCCCCGGCCGCGGTCGGGGTGAACGTGATCGGCACGGTCATCGTGCCGCCGGACGCCAGGTTGGCCGGCAGGGTCTTGCTCGGGGTCCCCACCGTGAACGGACCGGATGCCGTGATGGAGGAGACCGTGACCGAGGCCGACGCCGTCAGCGTCACGGTCTGCGTGGACGACTGTCCGATCACGGTGGCCGGGAACGTGGGGGCCGGAGCGCTCACCGGGCTCGAGACCGGGGCACCGAAGCCCTCGACGGATCCGCTTCGGGTGCCGACGTAGATCCGGTTGCCGGCGACCCCCGGCGGGTTGAACTTGGACGCCGTGCCGACCGGTGCGCTCCAGACGAGTTGCATCGTCCCGTTGACCGGCACGGGGTCGTACGCCCGCAGCTGCGCGCCCACGCCCGTCCCGTCGGGGGACCAGATGGTCCACAGCAGCGCCGACCCGGAGGTGGTGCCGTTCGAGGTGATCACCGGCGCCGACGTGCCGAAGCCGAACGAGTCCGAGGACGTGCCCGAGAGGTTGAGGGACGGCTTGCCCGAGCCGTCGATGCCGTACTGATAGGCATCGAGCTTGCCTTCGGACCCACCGGAGGACACCGAGCCGGAGGCGGTCGGGATGTACACCCAGCCACCGTCCCCCGGCCACACGGCCGGGCTCGACCACACGCCACCGTTCGGGCCGTAGCGCGCCACCACCGCGTCGGTGCCGCTGGGCCCCTGGGCGTACCCGCCGAGGTTGTCGCGGTTGAGGAGATAGACGTAGCCCTCCTTGCCGACCTCCACCGCCAGGTGCGGGTACGCGGTCGTCCCGAAGTAGGCGTTCGGGAGCGCGACGGGGCTCCCCGAACCGAAGTCGAGGTCGCTCTGGTCGAGAGCGGACGCGTCATACGGTTCGAAGAAGTCGGTGGCCTTGAGCGTCCCGTCCGACTGCACGGCCACCCGGGCCACCGACTCGGCCAGGTTGGCCGGCGGCGTGTTGCCGGGGGTGGGCGTCGTGTTGGTGCCCCCGTTGCCGCTGGCGAACAGGATCTGCCCCGACCCGTCCGACACCAGTCCACCGCCGGACATCCAGATGCCGGCTCCACTGACGCCGGTGACGGAGTCCGCGCTCCACATCGTCGTCAGCTTGCCCGCTTCCGACACGCCGGCGATCCAGCCCGTCCACGGGGTGATGTCGCAGTGGGCACCGAATGACGCGTACACGACGCCGTTCATGAGCAGCAGTCCGGGGCGCTGGAGCTCCTGAGTCGGGTTGAAGGTGAAGGACGGATTGTTCTGCGCCGTTCCCGCGATCCGGACCGGGAACCCGGGCTCCTCCGCACCGTCGGCCGCCAGGTTCAGCGCATGCATGTAGTCGGCCTGGGGGCCCGAGGTGCCCGACACGTACTCGTCGTCCACCAGGTACTCGGTGTCGGTGGCCTGGTCGACCACCGGGGTCCCGGTGATGCCCATCGTCGGGGCGAGGTCGGCGCAGCCGATGGCGCTCGCCAGCGGAGGTGACCCGAACTGGCGGGTCCACAGGATGGCTCCCGACACCGGGTCGATGCCGTAGGCGTAGTTGTTCTCCGTGTTGACCAGGAGCTGGCCGTCGTCCACCAGGGGCTG
>CAZULR010000194.1:0-5342 GCA_964621235.1 uncultured Acidimicrobiaceae bacterium | reverse complement strand
TCGAGCGACTGCTGGTAGATGGTCTGCATCAGGTCGGCCATCTCGTCGGGTGCCGCGTCGACGACCCAGGTGACGTGGCTGCCCGCACCCGCGGGCGACACGGTGATGGTCGCCTCGTGGGACTCGACCGGCACCCCGTCGACGATGCCGTAGGTGATGGCCCGTGCCGCGTCGTCGCGCGCCACCAGCTTCTCGGTGATCGTCATACCCATGGTGTCGAGGATCCGGTTGTCGCCTTCCAGGCGGCAGGACTCCATGCCCGGCATCCAGCCGGCGATCCCGCCGAAGTCGCCGACGAGCGCCCACACGGCCTCCGGGGTCCCGTCGACGTCGATCTCTGCGGTGCGCTCTGCCATCGTGCTCCTTGGTTCGGGTCCGGTGCCGGACGGTCGCGGTGCCGGCCCGGCCCGTCGGGCCGCCCGGCGGACCGATGGTAGGCGCGGTCGGCCCGATGCTCCACCGCTAGCGTCGCGGCCATGACCGCCACCACGGCCGAGGACGAGTCGGCCCTCTTCGTCCCGGACGGCGACGACCTCGTTCCGACCGGACTCGCCCGTGGACCGTGGTCGCCGGACTCGCTGCACGGGGGCCCGGTCGCCGCCATCGTGACGCGGGCCGTGGAGCGGGCCGTGCCCCACGATGACGGGCTGCAGCTGGTCCGCCTCACCCTCGAGCTGGTGCGTCCGGTGGCCACGGCGCCGTTGACGGCGATCGGTCGGGTGTCCCGGCCGGGACGGAAGGTGCAGATCGTCGAGACGGTGGTCACCCAGGGCGGCACCGAGGTGGCCTGGGGCCGCGCCGTCCGCATCCGGGTCGACCCGACGGGGGTGCCGCTCGAGCCCACCGTGCCCGAGGACCCCGCGCCGGAGCCGCTGTCGGCCGGGCACGACGTCCCGTCCGGGATCAGCGGGTACACGGGGTTCCACAACGGCGGGGTGGACATCCGGTACGTCCGCGGCCGGATCGACCGTCCTGGACCGGCGACCGCGTGGTTCCGCCTGCGCGTGCCCGTGGTGGCGGGCGAGGACCCGACCCCGGCCCAGCGGGCCATGGCGGTGTCCGACTTCGGCAACGGCATCGGCTCCGAGCTCGAGTTCGGTTCGTACCTCTTCATCAACCCCGACCTCACCGTCTACCTCCACCGGCACCCGGAGGGGGAGTGGGTCTGCCTCGACGCCCGCACGAGGTTCGGGCCGCCGGGCACCGGCATGGCCGAGTCGGCCCTGTGGGACGTCAGGGGTCGGATCGGTCGGGCGCTCCAGAGCCTGTACGTCGAGGTGGGCGGGTGAGCTTCGACGGTTACCCGGCGGGGACGCCGTCCGTCGCCGACCTGCTCCTGGCGCGGGCCGACGACGACCACACGGCGATCGTCGTGGACGACCGGGCCTGGACGTGGTCCGAGACCGTGGCCGCCAGTGCCTCCCGGGCGGCACTGCTCAGATCCCTGGGGGAGGTCGAGCCGCCGCACGTGGGGGTGCTGCTCGGCAACGAACCGGAGTACCTGTTCTGGCTCGGCGCGGCGGCGCTGACCGGCTCGGTGGTGGTCGGGATCAACCCGACGCGGCGGGGGGAGGCACTGGCGGGCGACCTGCGCCGCACGGACTGCCGGGTGCTGGTGACCGATGCCGCGGGCGCCACCCTGCTGGACGGCCTGGAGACCGGGGTGCCCGCCGACCGCACCCTCCGGGTGGACGACCCGGGATACGGCGAACGGGTGGCCGCCCACGCCGGCACCCCCGCCGATTCGGTCGTGGCCCGGTGCCGACCGCAGGCGGCCGATCTGTACCTGCTGCTGTTCACCTCGGGCACGACCGGCGCGCCCAAAGCCGTCCGCTGCACCCAGGGCCGCCTGGCCTCGATCGCCCTCCGGTCGGCCGAGGCCTACGGCTACGTGCGCGACGACGTGGCCTACTGCGCCATGCCCCTCTTCCACGGCAACGCGCTCATGGTCCTGTGGGGGCCGACCCTGGTGGCGGGGGGGACCGTGGCGCTCGCCCGTCGGTTCAGCGCGTCCGGCTTCGTCCCGGACGTGCGCCGCTACGGGGTGACCACCTTCACCTACGTCGGCAAGGCGCTCGCCTACGTGCTCGCCACGCCCCCCGCTCCCGACGATGCCGACTGCACCCTGCGCCGTGGCTTCGGCACTGAGGCGTCGGTGGCGGACCACGCCGCGTTCCAGGACCGGTTCGGCTGCGTCCTCACCGAGGGGTACGGCTCGAGCGAGGGGGGAGTGGCCATCAACCGCGTGCCCGGAACGCCGACCGGATCGCTCGGCCTGCCGTCCGAGGACGTCATCGTGGTCGATCCGGTCACGGGACGCGAGTGCCCGCCGGCCGAGTTCGACACTGCCGGAGCCCTCCGCAACGGCTACGAGGCGGTCGGGGAGATCGTCAACCGCTCCGGGTCCGGTCGCTTCGAGGGCTACTACAACGACCCCGACGCCACCGCGCAGCGCCTGCGGAACGGGTGGTACTGGACCGGCGACCTGGCGTACCGCGACGCCGACGGCTGGTTCTGGTTCGCGGGCCGTGGCGGGGACTGGCTGCGGGTCGACTCCGAGAACCTTACGGCCGGACCCATCGAGCGGGTGCTCGTCCGGTTCCCGCACGTGGCTGCGGTGGCCGTCTACGGGGTGCCCGACCCGCGCTCCGGCGACCAGGTGATGGCCGCGCTGGAGCTGCTTCCCGGTGCGGAGTTCGACCCCGGGGCCTTCAGCGCGTTCCTGGCCGAGCAGGGCGACCTCGGCACCAAATGGGTGCCGTCCTTTCTGCGGGTCACCGAGGCCCTGCCCCAGACGGCCAACGGCAAGGTGACCAAGTCGTCGCTGCGCCGCGAGGGGTGGTGGCGGGCCGACGACACCGTCTACCGGCTCCGTCCGGCGCGGCCCGGGTCGACGCCGGTCTACGAACTGCTCGGCCGCTCCGCCGTCACCGAGCTCCGGGACGGCTTCGCCGCCCATGGTCGCCTCGGGCTCCTCGACCGATGACCGTCCCACCCGCCCCGTCGTCCGCGTCGCCGTCCGGCACGCCGGCCGCCGCCGACCCCGGTCCCCCGGGATGGCTCGACCGCCTCGACGACCGGCTCCAGCGCCACCGGGTCACCGCGGTCGTGTCCGCCGTCCTCGCCAAGTGGTACGACGACGGTGCGGGGCGCCTGGCCAACCTGCTGGCGTACTCCGCGTTCCTGGCCGTGTTCCCGATGCTCCTGATCCTGCTCACGCTGGTGGAGATCCTGCTGGTCGGGCACACGACCGCACAACAGGACGTGATCGACGCCGCGCTCCGCCAGTTCCCCGAGATCGGCTCCGAGCTGCGCGCCAACATCAACGGGCTGGGCGACCGGAGCGGGGTATTCCTGGTGGTGGTGCTTCTGTGGCTCGTCTACGGCTGCCTGCGGCTCAGCCGGAACGCACAGGTGCTGATGGCCACCGTGTGGTCGGTTTCCCGGGAGGCACTGCCGACGTTCGGGCGGTGGCTCCCACGGGCGGTCGGGTTCCTGGTCATCCTCGGTGTCGGCTTCATCGCCGGCGGCGTCATCTCCGGTGTCGGCACGTTCGGCGGACTCGGCCCGGCCTCGGCACTGGTGGGCTTCGCCGGATCGCTGGTGGTCAACGTCGCCATGTTCTGGGGTGGGTTCGCCGTCGTCCTGTCCGTGCCGGACCGCGGCCGCACGGTCTGGCGGGGCGCGGTCGTCGCCGGCGTGGGCTGGACGGTGCTGCAGTTCGTGGACACCCTGCTGGTGAACCACGAGCTCCGGCACTACCGCACCCTGTACGGGACCTTCGCCACGGTCATCGTCCTGGTCTGGTGGATCGGGCTCGGCACGCTCCTGACGGCGTTCGCCGCCGAACTCGACGTGGTCCTCCAGCGGAGGCTGTGGCCGCGGTCGCTGCGGCGCGGCCCCGGAGCCCGGGGGCAGGCCGGGGGGGACCCGGCGGTTCAGCCCTCGACGGCGAGCGGTGCAGCCGACTGATCGGTCCGCTGCTCGGCCGCCCCGGCACCCGCTGCGCGCGGCGGTGGGATGACGAGCCCCAGGAGGCCTCCGACGAGGACCACGACCGAGGCGATGAGGAAGGCATCCGCGTAGCCGGAGGTCATGGCCACCGCCGCGCCGCCACCTTGCGGGTGGGGGGCGGCCGGGTGGGCGAGCAGGGACGCGGTGCGGGAGGCGGCCAGCGTGGTGAGAGCGGCCAGGCCGACCGAGGCGCCGATCTGCCGGCTGCAGTTGACCAGGCCCGAGGCCAGCCCCGCCTCCTGGTGGGGGACGCCGCCGGTGGCCAGCAACGCGATCGGCGTGAAGGCCAGGCCCATGCCGAAGGTGGCGAGGATCCCGCCACCGCAGGCGCCGGTCCAGTACGAGTCCCCGGCCTCGATGAAGGAGAGCCAGAAGAGCCCGGCCGCGGCCAGGAGGGCGCCGAGCATGAGGACGTTGCGCGGGCCGAGCCGGGGCGCCAGCCGTCCGCTGAGGGTGGCCCCGATGGCGATGGCGGCGGTCTGGGGCAGGAACGTGAGCCCGGTCACCACCGGGCTGTAGCCGAGCACCTGCTGGAGGTAGAGGGAGAGGAAGTACCACATGGCGAACATGCCGACGCCGAAGCAGAACATGACCAGGTTGGCGCCCGTCACCGAACGGACCCGGAAGAGCCGGAGCGGCACGAGCGGGTGGGAGGCCACCCGTGCCTCGATGACCACGAACGCCAGGAGCAGCAGTGCGGCCACGGCCAGGACGACGAGGGTCGACGTCGCCGTCCACGGCACGGCGTCGGTGTGGGAGATGGCGTAGACCAGCAGGAAGAGGGCGCCGGTCACCGTGACGGCACCGGCGACGTCGAGCCGGCTGCGGGCGCCTTCGGCGCGCGACTCGTGGAGCGTGACCCGTGCCACCACGAACAGGGCGATGCCGATGGGCACGTTGACGAAGAGGATCCAGCGCCACGACAGGTACTGCGTCAGGATCCCGCCGAAGAGCGCACCGGCCGCACCACCCCCGGCGGCCACGGCACTCCACACGCCGAAGGCCTTGGCGCGGGCCCGCTGGTCCCGGAACGTCACCGTCAGGATGGTGAGCGTGGCCGGCGACAGCACGGCGGCCCCCACGCCCTGGAGGGACCGGGCGGCGATCAGGGTGGCCTGGTTCGAGGCGAACCCGCCGAGGAGGCTCGCCGCCGTGAACAGTCCGAGGCCGAGCAGGAAGATGC
Source organism: uncultured Acidimicrobiaceae bacterium (assembly GCA_964621235.1). GTDB lineage: Bacteria > Actinomycetota > Acidimicrobiia > Acidimicrobiales > RAAP-2 > Bog-756. The sequence goes on along the minus strand of CAZULR010000194.1, from coordinate 145 downwards.
GCCGGCGGCCGAACAGGTCGGCCAGGCGTCCGCCGAGGAGGAGCAGACCGCCGAAGGTCAGTGCGTAGGCGGTCACCACCCACTGCAGGCCGGTGGCGCTGAACCCCAGGTCGTGCTGGATGGCCGGCAGCGCCACGTTCACGAT
>CAZULR010000193.1:0-5389 GCA_964621235.1 uncultured Acidimicrobiaceae bacterium | reverse complement strand
CGGTGATCGTGATCAGCGAGCTGCCCGGCATCACCCCCAACGTCGCCCGCTTCGCCCGGATGGTGGCGGCGATCGGCTGCACGGCGGTGATGCCCCACCTCTTCGGCGACGACGGACGGGACCCGACGCTCCCCTACGCGGCCAAGGGGCTACTCCAGGCCTGCGTGTCCAAGGAATTCGCCACATGGGCCCTCGACCGCACCAGTCCGATCACCGTGTGGCTCCGGGCACTCGCCCGCGCCGAGCACGAGCGGTGTGGCGGCCCCGGCGTCGGCGCGGTGGGCATGTGCCTGACCGGGGGGTTCGCCCTCGCCATGATGGTCGACGAGATCGTCCTGGCCCCGGTGCTGAGCCAGCCCTCCCTCCCCCTCCCGCTGTCGGCGTCCCGACGCCGGTCCCTCGGCATCAGCGACGCCGACGCCGAGCGGGTCAGGGAGCGGGTGGCTGCCGGGGTCTGCGTCCTCGGACTGCGCTTCTCAGGCGACCGGTCGGCGCCACCCGAACGGTTCGCCGCCCTCAAGGAGCTGCTGGGTGACGGGTTCGTCGGCGTCGAGCTCGACTCGTCGGCCGGAAATCCCCACGGCCACAAGAAGGCGGCCCACTCGGTCCTGACCGAAGACCTCGACGACCGCCCGGGCACCCCGACACGCGAGGCCCTCGACCAGGTCCTCGACCTCTTCCGGACCCGCCTGCTGGTGTGAGTGCCCTCGTCGACGAGTGGCGCGCCCGGGGTCACCTGCGCCAGGTCGGCGGCGACCGGGTCTTTGTCGTCGACGTCCCACCGACGGGCACGCCGATGGCCGCGCCCCTGCTGGTCCTGCACGGCTTCCCCACTTGTTCCTTCGACTTCCACCGGGTCGTGGACGCCCTGGCGAGCGACCGGCGTGTCGTCCTGTTCGACTACCCCGGCTACGGGCTGTCCGACAAGCCCGACCGCCGCTACCGACTCGTCGACCACGCCGACACGGCGGTCGCGCTGCTGTCCGACCTCGGGATCGACCGCCTCGGACTCCTGACCCACGACATCGGCGACACCATCGGCGGCGAACTGCTGGCCCGCCAGACCGGGGGCGCCTGGACCGTGGAGGTCACCGACCGGGTGCTGGCCAACGGGACGCTGTTCATGGACCTCGTGCGGCTCAGCGCCGGCCAGCAGCTGCTCGAGGCCCTGCCCGACGAGCGCCTCGACGCCGGCGTGCTGACCCACGACGCGGTGGTGGGAGGTCTGGTGGCCACCTTCAGCCCGTCCCACCGAGTGGACGGCGCCGAGGTCGAGGCGGCCTGGGAGCTGATCTCGGCCGGGGAGGGCGAGCGCCTGCTGGCCCGCCACGCCCGCTACATCGAGGAGCGTCGCCGGGATGAGGGCCGCACCACCCCACCGGTGCTGGCCCACCCGTCGCCGTTGACCGTCGTCTGGGGAACCGACGACCCGATCGCCGTGCCGGCCATGGCCGACCGGCTCGAGGCCGCCCGGCCCGACGCGCGGGTCGTCCGGCTCGAGGGGGTCGGGCACTACCCGATGCTGGAGTCGCCGGAGCGGTTCGCGTCGGCAGCCACGGGGAGGGGCTGACCGGGGACGACGGACCACGAGCGACGGACCGGCCGCACACCCCCGGCGTCATCGGCGACCCGTCAGGCGGTGGCCAGGATCTCGCCGTGGAGCACGGCGAACCAGCCATCCGGCGAGGCCGACCACCGGCGCCAGCCGGCGCCGAACGCGTCGAGGTCGTGGCGCCCGGCGAGGCCGTGGGCCAGCAGCTGCCCCCCCAGGAACGATCCAGCGGCGGCGAACCGGTCGGCCCAGAGCCCACCCCACCAGGTGCGTTCGTCCGGGGTGGCGAAGCACCACACCGATGCCGACGCGACGACGTCCTCGAACCCCGCGGCGTGCGCCAGGCCCAGCAGCATCCGCCCGGCGTCCCAGTGCGCCCGGTTGCGTCGGGTCAGCTCGCCGTAGGCGGCGATCGCCCGGTCGACGTCGGGCTCGGGCGGGGCGAAGGTGAAGGTCGGGTAGTCGGCGTCGCGTACGGCCACCAGCCCGCCCGTCCGGCACACCCGCCGCATCTCGACCAGGGCGGCCACTGGGTCGGCCACGTGCTGGAGGACCTGATGGGCGTGGACCACGTCGAACGAGTCATCGGCGAACGGCAGGGCGAACAGGTCGGCCACCTCGAACGAGACGTTGCCGGGCCCGGAGGACGCCGCCTCGGCCCGGGCCGCCGCCACAACGTCGGCCGCGGCGTCGATGCCGACCACCCGTCCGGGTGCCACGGCCCGGGCCAGGTCACAGGTCAGCGTCCCCGGTCCGCAGCCGATGTCGAGCAGGTCGAGCCCGGGCGCCAGGCGGGGAAGGAGGTAGGCGGCCGAGTTGGCGGCCGTGCGCCAGCGGTGGGAGCGGAGGACGCCGTCGTCGTGTCCGTGGGTGTACGTCGTGTCGGGCATCCCCCCAGCATGCGTCCCGTACGGTCCATAGGCAAAGTCCGATCTGTGATCTTTGACATAAGCTTGGCTTATGGCAACGGCCGAGTGGTTGCGGACCTTCGTGGCCATCTACCGGACCGGCTCGGTCACCGACGGGGCCGCGCTCCGCAACCTGTCGCAACCGGCGGCCAGCCAGCAGCTGGGTTCCCTCGAGCGCTCGGTCGGTTCCCGGCTGTTCGACCGCACGCCCCACGGGGTCGACCCGACGCGGTCCGGACGCGAGCTCTTCGGGTCGGTGGCCGACGCGCTCGACCGCCTCGAGCCCGTGCTGACCGGGCTGGACGGCGGGGCGGTGACGGCCGTGCCCGCCCTGCGCCTCGGCTCCTCCCCCGAGTACGTGGCCTACGGCGTCATCCCGCGCCTCGACGCCGGCGCGCCCGACCTCGCCGTGCGCTTCGGCACGGACGCCGAGCTCCTGTCACTGGTCCACCACGGCGAGCTGGACGTGGCCGTCACCACCGGCGAGCCGACACGGCGCACCCTCACCGCACGCCCCCTCGGCGTCACGCGGTTCGTCCTGGTGTCGGCGCCGGGTCGCCTGGCGCCGGTGGCCCGGGGCGATCTCGAAGGGCTGGCCCGCACCCTGGTGGGGACCGCCTGGGTCGCCTACAGCGCCGAGCTGCCCCGGACCCGTCGGTTCTGGCAGACCTCCCTCGGCCGCCCGTTCGGGGCCACGCTCCGCCTGTCCGCCCCGGACCTGCGGGCGGTGGCCGCGGCCGTGGCCCGGGGGCTCGGCACCAGCCTGCTGCCGGACTACGCCTGCGCCGAAGGGCTGGCCGCGGGTGACCTGGTCGAGGTGTGTCCCGTGGCCGAACTTGTGCCCCCCGAGCCCTGGTTCGCCGTCACCCGCGAGGCCGACGTCGTGCGCCCACAGGTCACGGAGCTGGTGGCCCGTCTCGGTGTGCCGGGTGCCGGGTGACGGACCCGCATCACCACCCGTCGACGCCCGGCACGGGCCGCCCGGACTCGAGGTACACGGTCCCGGTGGCCGCCAGCGCCCGGGCCACGCGCCGGCCGACCGGGCCGCTCAGGAGGCGCAGTGCCTCGTCGGGAGGGGCCCACCGGGCCTCGCTGATCTCCTCGACCTGCAGCACCAGCCCGCCGCGCCGGTCGCCGTCGACGTCGACGACGCCGCAGTCGAACAGGAACCGGATGCCGCCGGGCCGCCCCGGCCGGGGGCGGAGGAAGTCCACGCAGGCCAGCCGGCCGGATACCACGTCCAGCCCGGTCTCCTCGCGCACCTCGCGTCGACAGCCCTCCCAGGGTGACTCCCCGTCCTCCTCGAGCTGCCCCCCGGGGACCGTCCACCCCGACTTGTACGTCGGCTTGAGGATCAGGATGCGCCCCTCGTCGTCCCGCAGCAGGGCACCGGCCGAGGCCGGCACCCGGGGGAGCACGTAGTCGTCCATGCCCCCATCCTCGCCGATGCGGTACCGGCCGGTGTGGGGTCGGGACCCGGCGGGCCGTGCACCGGCCTACCCGGTGATGAGCGAGCCCTCGAGCGCGGCCACGGCGACGTCACGGGCCCACCGGTAGTCGGGCTTGCCCGAGGGCGACCGCCGCACGGCATCGACGAACACGGCCTCGCGGGGCAGCTTGTACCCGGCGAGATGGGCCCGGCAGTGCTCGCGCAGCTCGCCGAGGCCGGGAGTGACCTCGAGTCCACTGCGCAGCTGCACGACGGCGGTGACCTGGGAGCCCCAGCGCTCGCTCGGCGTGCCCACCACGATGGCGTCGAAGACCGAGGGGTGGCTCTTGAGCGCCTTCTCGACCTCCTCGGGGAAGATCTTCTCCCCACCCGAGTTGATCGAGACCGAGCCCCGCCCGTACACAGCGATGGTGCCGTCAGCGAGGAGCTTGGCCATGTCGCCGGGGATGGCGTAGCGCACCCCGTCGACCACCGGGAAGGTGGCCTCCGTCTTCGCCTCGTCCTTGTAGTAGCCGAGCGGGATGTGGCCGGACGTGGCCAGCATCCCCATGCGGCCGTCCCCCGGTCCGCAGAGGGTGCCGTCGTCGGCGATCACCACGTTGCCCGGGCCCATCTGGAAGACGGGTGCGCCGTCCTCGGTCTGCCCGACCAGGCTGCCCTGCCCGCCTGTCTCGGAGGCGCCGAACCCGTCCATCACGATCACCTGGGGGAGCAGGCGGTTGAGCGACTCCTTCATGGACGGCGACAGGATGGCCCCACCGGAGCCGTAGACCAGGAGCTTGGAGAGGTCGTGGGCGCCGGTGCCGTCCGCCTCGAGGTGGTCGATGATCGGTCGGGCGTAGGCGTCGCCGATGGTCATGACCACCCGCACCTCCTCCTCGGCCATGACCCGCAGGGCGAACTCGGGGTCGAAGCCCAGGTCGCGGATCAGCACGTTGTAGGTGCCGGACAGCAGCGCCGAGAAGGCGATCCACCACCCACCGCCGTGCATCAGCGGGCACAGCGTGAGCGCCCCCGGGATGGGGTAGTCCGCCGCGGCGCGGGCAGAAACGTCCTCCAGCGTCGCCACCGGGGCGATGCCCAGCGCCGGGTTCCCGCCGCCGCCGACCACGGACAGGTAGATGTCCTCATGGCGCCACATGACGCCCTTGGGCATCCCCGTCGTCCCGCCGGTCCACAGCCCGTAGAGGTCGTCGGGACCACGCCCGGCGCCGTCGGGCCGGGTGTCGGGGTGGGCGGCGAGCAGCGCCTCGTAGCGGTCGTCGGCCACCACCACCGGGCAGTCCCACGCCAGCTCTTTGGCGGCCCGCTCGGCCCGCGACTCGAGGTCGGGCTCGGTCACCAGCAACCGGAGGTCGGCGTTGTCGAAGAGGTACTCGAGTTCCTCGTCGACGTAGCGGAAGTTCACGTTGACGGGCACCGCACGGATCTTGAACGCGGCCAGGGTGGCCTCCACGTACTGGTTGCCGTCGTAGAGGT
>CAZULR010000192.1:0-5434 GCA_964621235.1 uncultured Acidimicrobiaceae bacterium | reverse complement strand
AACCGGCTTCCCTCACAGGTCCCCGGGACGGGGAGGTTTCGGGTCAATCTAGGCACCGGAGGACGTCGGTACAAGGATTTGCCACGGTCAGCCACCCACCCGTCGTCCGGTCGAGGTGAGAGCGCCGTGTACCGTGCCGGGATGGTCGTGGTCAGTGGCACCCTGCAGATTCAGGCGTGGGCGGACATGGCCCACGGGCACAGCTCCGCAGATCCGGGCGGTCTCATCGACATGAGGACAGCCCATCACACCGTCTCGAGGAGATCGCCGCGGTCATCCGGGCCCGTCCGGGGTCGACCGCCTGGACGGGCACGCTCCGCCAGGACCGGTCGCACCCCGGCGGCGACATCGACGAGTTCGTGCCCCGCCGGGTGGGTGTCGGGACACCGGTCCCGTGCGCGCCGGTCGGCCTCCGCGGACGGAACGCCTGGGTGCGCACCTCACCTGCCCTCGAGTGCAGCCTCGACGGGCGATGGGCGCGGGCGGCACTAGCGGGCGGAATAGGCAGGCGGCACCAGGCGGCACGGCCGAGGGGGTCAGGTGGACAGAGAGGCGCAACAACAGCAGCGGCGAGTGCGACGGAACCGGCGTCGGGCGGTGTCGCTCGGCACGCTGGCCGTCGTCGTCGTGGTGATCGTCGTCGTAGTCTCCGCCGGCGGCTCGTCGAAGTCGTCGACCTCCACCACCACGAGTTCCACATCGGCCGCCGGACGCGCCTCGGCCGCTGCCGTCAAGGTCTCGACCGGCCCGGTCTCCCTCGAGGCCGGAGTACTGCCGTGGCAATTGCCGGCAGCCGTCTCCCGCTCCGGCGTCGTCCCGAATGGCAGCGGCTTCACCGTCCTCGGCGGCCTCGCCTCGAGCCAGTCATCGGTGGCGTCCGTGTACTCGGTGGACCCGGCCACGGGAGCGGCCACGCCGGGCGGGACGTTGCCCACCGCCGTCCACGATGCGGCGGCGGCGTCCTTCGGCACGTCGACCTACGTGCTGGGCGGGGGGTCGCCCGACACCGTCGCCACGATCGCCGCGGTGCCGACGCCCGCGGCCCCGCCCGCGGCCGCCGGCCCCGGCACGACCACCACCGGCTCCGTGGTCGGCAAGCTTCCGACGCCGCGGTCCGACCTGGCCGTCGCCACCATCGGCAGCGGCAAGTCGGCCACGGCCTACGTGGTCGGCGGCTACGACGGCACCACCTACCAGCCCGCCGTGCTGGCCACGACCGACGGGACCCGGTTCACGACCGTCGGCCAGCTGACCGTTCCCGTCCGCTACGCCGCCGTCGTCACCCAGGGCGGACGCATCTACGCCTTCGGGGGTCAGACCGCATCACCGGGCGTGGCCGCCGCGGCGACCGATGCCATCCAGGTGATCGATCCGGCCACCGGGCGCTCGAAGGTGGTGGGGCATCTCCCCCAGGCCCTCTACGGGGCGGCGGCATTCGTCGTCGACGGCACGATGTACGTGGCGGGTGGACAGGTCCCGAACGGCCCGACCCTCACCACCATCGACGCGTTCGAACCCGCTACCGGCAAGGTCCTCAACGCAGGGCTCCTCCCCCAGGCCGAGGCGTTCGGTGGGTACACGACGGTCGGTACCGGCAAGGCTGCCGTCGGGTACATCGTCGGTGGCGAGGTCGCCGCCCAGTCCGGACCGGATCAGGCCGGCGTCGCCTCCGGCACCCTGCAGTCCGTCCAGTCGCTGCGGCCCAGCCCCTACGGCGGACCGGCCGGGGTTCCGGGTGCCGGCGCCCCGTACGCCGGGACGCTCCTGATCGCCGACCGGGGCAACGACCGCCTGCTCGCCCTCGACACCAGCCGGAATGTGACCTGGCAGTACCCGTCGGCCGCCATGCCGGCCCCACCGGGCGGCTTCTACTTCCCCGACGACGCCTTCTTCATCCACGGGGGCACCGGGATCATCTCCAATCAGGAGGACAACCACACGATCGTGGAGATCGGCTACCCGTCCGGCAAGATCCTCTGGCAGTACGGGCATCCTCTGGTCTCCGGGTCGGCACCCGGCTACCTCAACCAGCCGGACGACGCCTACCTGCTGAAGAGCGGGGTGATCACCGTGGCGGACGCATCCAACAACCGGATCCTGTTCATCTCGGCGGCCGGTCAGCCCATCAGCCAAATCGGGAACGGCGTCGCAGCCCACAATCCACCGGTCTCCATCGACTATCCGAACGGTGACACGCCACTCGACAACGGCGACTTCCTGGTCTCGGAGATCAACGGATCCTGGATCGACGAGTACACGCAAGCCGGCAAGCTGGTGTGGACGTTGCACCTGCCCAGCGTCAACTACCCGTCGGACCCGCAGCAGCTGGGCTCGAACCTCTACCTCATGACGGACTACGACCCACCCGCGGAGGGCAAGGTGCTGGAGTTCACTCGGTCGGGGTCGACGCCCTGGGTCTACGACGTCCCCGGGGGCGACGGGATGCTCAAGAAGCCCTCCCTGGCGGAACGCCTGCCGAACGGACTCGTCATGGTGAACGACGACTACCGCAACCGGGTGGTGGTCATCGACCCGTCCACGGACGCCATCGTGTGGCAGTACGGGATCACCGATGTCGCGGGCACCGCACCCGGCATGGTCTCGATCCCCGACGGGTTCGACAACCTCCTCGCCGACGGGACCACTCCGACGCACCCGCAGACGGGCTGACCCTCGGGCCCGGTCAATCCGGCCGGTGGCAACCGGCACAGGGCGCGTGCGGAGTGACCCCCGTCCCCGGGAGACTCGTCGGGCAACGCGTTCACCACGAGCGAAGCGCTTCAGGCATCGGTTCCACGAGGCGGAACGGTGTCGGCGTCTCCGTTCGAGCCACCCCCCACCTCGACGTCGCCGGTCGGGCCGCGCCCGCTCCCGATCGCCCCCTCGTTCCCCTCCTCGGCGTCCAGCACCTCGAGTTCGCGCTGGATCCGGGCCCGTTCACGACGGCGCCTCCGGACCTCGAACGCGACGACGCCCAACACGAGCACCCCGACGACGACCAGTGACCAGAGGCCGATCTGGGCGAGGATCCGCTCGAACGAGAGCCCGACGACGTAACCCAGCAGGGTGTAGCCGACGCCCCAGCAGATACCACCGAGGACGTTCCAGAACAGGAACGTGCGGTAGCGCAGTCCGCTCATGCCGGCCAGACCGGGAATGACGGCGCGGGCGAACGCGATGAACCGCCCGAGGAAGACCGCGGGGCCGCCGTAGCGCTCGAGGAGGCCGAGGGTGTACTTCACCGCCGAGTTGCCCTGCAACGGACGATGGGTCGTGAGCCACGGGCCGGCCTTCCGGCCGACCTCGAATCCGACCGAATCCCCGACGATGGCGCACACCACGACGACGGCGATCATCGCGCCGAGGTTGACCCTGCCGAGTCCGGCCAGCACGCCGCCGATCACGACGGCCGTCTCGCCGGGGATGAAGAAGCCGACCATGAGTGCTGCCTCGGCGAAGGCCAAGAAGCCGATCAGCGCATAGGCGGCGGGACCGCTGAAGTTCAGCAGGTGGCCGGTGATGCCGCTCGGCGCCGACGAGGACGCCGCCAGCAGCGACCCCGTCACCGGGTGAGGGAGACGCTGGTCCAGGTGCGGTGTCGACAGGCCGGACACGTCATCCAGCGGTCGAAGGTCCGGCCGGGCAGCCAGCCCGCGACCGGGAACTGCAGCACCAGGAACTCGATCACGCCGGTGCGTGTCACGGACCCGCACCGCGAGCACGCCACCGTCAACAGGCCTCGGGCGGGAAGCGGGTCCGCCGCGGTGACCACTGCCCGGTCCCGTTCGGGCTCGTCGGCCGGTGTGGCGTCGGAGAAGAGCGCGCGCTTCCCGGCGGGCCGGGCGTGGCGCACGCCGTATGGCGGCAACGGTTCGGACACGCCGCCGGGTCCGTCGAGAAGGGCGTCCCCCTCGGCTTCGGGTTCGACGGGCATCCAGTACAGCGCCCGCTTGCCCAGAGGGTCGGGGCCGTCCGCCATCACCCCGGGATGCCGGCGACGACTCCCGGATGGAGCAATTCGACGGCCAGCGCACGGTAGGCCTCGGCCCCCGGCGAATTCGGGGCGTGCTGGAGGATCGACTTGCCTCGCGCCGGCGCCTCGGCGAACCGGATCGACTTGCGCACCGGTGGCTGGAGGACGGGGATCCCGTAGCGGGTCTGCACCTCCTCGAAGATGTGGCGGGAGTGCTTGGTGCGGTCGTCGTACATGGTGGCGATGACGCCACGGACGGTCAGCTCACTGTTGGCGAAGGCCCGAACGTCCTCGATGGTCTCGAGCAGCTGGCCGACGCCGCGGTGCGACAGCGCCTCGCACTGCAGCGGGATCAGCACGGAACGGGCGGCGGTCAGCCCGTTGATGGTGAGCACGCCGAGCGAGGGTGGGCAGTCGATGAGGATGAGGTCGTAGCGGTCGAGCACCGGCTCCAGTGCCCGGGCGAGGACGTGCTCCCGGCCGGTCCGCGTCAGGAGGTGCACCTCGGAGCCCGCCAGGTCGATCGTGGCCGGAAGCAGATCGAGACCGGGCACTCCGGGCACGGGCAGCACCACCTCGGCGACCTCCAGGCGTCGCACGAACACATCGTGCAGGGAGGACCCGAGGGCGTCGGGATCGAACCCGAGCGAGAAGGTCAGGCACGCTTGAGGGTCGAGGTCGACCACCAGGGTGCGGCGCCCCAGCTCGGCTGAGGCCACTCCGAGTGAGTGCACGGTGGTGGTCTTCGCCACCCCGCCCTTCTGGTTGGCCACGGCCAGGACATCGGTCACGGGCCGAGTCTAGGTCTGTCGCGGCCGGGCCTTCCGGGGTACCCGTGCGCCCCCCCATCAGCCGTGACCGATCAGCTGATCAGTGGACAGTCTCCGTGTAGGTGGCGTCCGAGAACCCGAGCATGGGTCCGAAGATGAAGCCGAGGAAGTAGAGGCCGACCCCGTAGGCCGCGCTCTTGGCGAAGGCGGCGGCGATGTCGATCATGACGATCAGGCCGATCACGATGTTGACCAGGGGGATCAGGAAGAGGATCAGCCACCACCCGGGACGACCGGCCACCTTGCACAGCAGGTAGATGTTGTAGAAGGGGATCAGGATGCCCCAGCCCGGACGACCCGCCTTGACGAGGATCTTCCACCACCCGGCGATGACGAGGACGACGATGACGAGGTAGATGACGGCGAAGAGGAAGACTCCCCCGGAACTGGCGGCGATGATCAGTGCAGACATGGCGGAACCTCACGTGATCGCATCGGGGACAGGACGAGACGGGCCGAGATTAGACATCCCCGCGAACGGAGGGGTGGATGAGATCGCACCCGGTGGTGACGAGACCCAGGCGCAGGGCGCGCCCCGGCGTGGCGGCCACCGACCGGGGCCACCACGTCGCACACGGTGCCCCCGGCAGGAGTCGAACCCGCAACCTGATGGGTAGAAACCACCTGCTCT
>CAZULR010000191.1:2965-5439 GCA_964621235.1 uncultured Acidimicrobiaceae bacterium | reverse complement strand
ATCCCCTCGATGCGTTCGACGAAGACCCCGTGGAAGACCACGGCCACGGCGTCGGCGTTCTCCCACAGGTAGACGAGCTCGTCGTCGGCGTAGCGGTAGTTGGTGTTGATCGGGACCAGGCCGCACTTGTAGGCGGCGTAGGACGCTTCGAGGTACTCGGGGCAGTTGTAGAGGTAGAGGGCGACCTTGTCCTGCTCGGCGACGTCGGCACCCAGCAGCCACCGGCCGACGTTGTCGGCACGCTGGTCGAACTCGCGCCACGTACGGGTGTGGCTGCCGTGGACGAGGGCCGGGGCGTCCGGCTGCACGTCGGCCACGGTCTCCCAGACATCGCCGAAATTCCACTTGCTCACGTCGGACTCCTCGTTCCCCCGGCCCGTGCGCCGGATGCTGCCGGTTCGCCGTGGCCGCTTCCGGCCGGTGGCGTGGCCCTTCCCCGGCGACCACGGCGATCGGAGCAGCCTACGCTGGCCGCTGTGGACAGCGCACCGCCCCCCTCCCCCGGGATCGACGACCACCTCCAGCGCGGCGAACTGCGCGCCTGGTTGGAGTCGCACCCGTCACCGACGGGTCGCCAACTGGCCGAGCGGGGCCTCGTGGCCCCCCACTGGCCGGCCCCCTGGGGACTCGGAGCCGACCCCGCACTGCAGCTGGTCGTGGACGAGGAGCTCCGCCGGGCGGGGGTGCGTCGCCCCGAGAACACCATCGGGATCGGCTGGGCGGGCCCGACGCTGCTGCATGCCGGCACCGAGGAGCAGAAGGAGCGGTACCTGCTGCCGCTGCTGGCCGCCGAGGAGATCTGGTGCCAGCTGTTCAGCGAGCCCGGCGCCGGATCGGACCTCGCCTCGCTGACCACCCGCGCCGACCTCGACGGCGACGAGTGGGTGGTCCAGGGACAGAAGGTGTGGACGAGCTACGCCCATCAGGCCCAGCTGGGGATCCTGCTGGCCCGCACCGAGCCGGACGCCCCGAAGCACCAGGGCATCTCGTACTTCGTGTGTCCGATGGACGCTCCCGGGATCACGGTCCGGCCGCTTCTCGACATGACCGGCTCCCACACGTTCAACGAGGTGTTCCTCGACGAGGTCCGCATCCCGAAGGAGAACCTGGTGGGGGAGCGCGGCCGGGGCTGGTCGTTGGGCAAGGTGACGCTGGGCAACGAGCGGGTGTCGTTGTCGGGTGCGGGGGCGCTGTGGGGAATGGGTCCCACAGCCGACGACTTGGTGGCGACGGTCCGGGCCGCCGGCGGCGTCAGCGACCCGTTGCTGCGCCAACGCGTGGCGTCGGTGTGGGTGGAGGGCGAGATCCTTCGGCTGCTGCGGATGCGCACGGTGGCCGCCGCCGTCGCCGGTGTGCCGCCCGGGGCGGAGGCGTCGGTGCGCAAGGCGCTCGCCGACGAGCACGGCCAGCACCTGATGGCGTTGGCCCGTGACCTGGCCGGCGCGTCGGGCATGCTGGCGTCCGCGGGGCCGACGCCGGGCAGGTCGGACGCCGGTCCGTGGCCCGACGCCATCTACGACTACGGCTTCCTGTTCGCCCCGGCACTCACCATCGGCGGCGGCACGTCGGAGGTGCAACGGAACATCATCGCCGAGCGCACGCTCGGACTTCCCCACGACCCGGAAGTCTGACGACCCGGATCCCGGGTGGACGGTCACCTGAGGGGGTGCGGATGGATCCCGTGGCGACCAGCGACTGCGGACCGGCCGCTACCGCCGTACTATCTCGCGCATGGCGGAGTTTCCCTCGGGGACAGTGACGTTCCTGTTCACCGACGTCGAAGGCTCGACCCGGCTGTGGGCGGAGGATCACGACGGCATGTCGGCCTCCCTCGAGCGGCACGACGCCATCCTGCGTCAGGCCATCGAAGCGCGGGAGGGGTACGTGTTCACCACCGCCGGTGACTCGTTTGCCGCGGCATTCGCCCGTGCCACCGACGCGGTCGACGCCGCTCAGGCGGCGCAGCGCCAATTCGCGACCGTGTCGTGGCCCGGCCCTCCACTGCGGGTGCGGATGGGACTGCATCTCGGCGAGGCCGACGAACGTGACGGTGACTACTTCGGGTCGCCGGTCAACACGGCGGCCCGGGTCGAAGCCGCCGCGCACGGAGGACAGATCCTCCTGACCGAGGCCGTGCGCGCCGTCGCCGGCGTCGAGGCGACCGAGCTCGGCGTCTACGCGCTCCGGGACGTCGCCGAACCGATCCGGCTGTTCCAGATCGGTGACCGGGAGTTCCCACCGCTCCGGGTGGCGGATCCGAACTCGTCGAATCTCCCGGTCCGGCCCACCCGGCTGGTCGGCCGAGACGACGAGGTCCGCCGTGCCCGGGAGCTCCTGTTGGATCACCGACTGCTGACCGTCGCCGCGGTGGGTGGATCGGGCAAGACCAGGCTCGCAGTGGCGGTCGGTGAGGAGGAGCTGCACCACCGGTCCGGCGGCGTGTGGTTCGTCGATCTCCGGACCATCGTGGAGCC
>CAZULR010000191.1:0-2865 GCA_964621235.1 uncultured Acidimicrobiaceae bacterium | reverse complement strand
TCGTCAGCCGGATCTGCACCCATCTCGACGGGATGCCGCTCGCCATCGAACTCGCGGCGGCACGGGTCACGGTGCTCACGGCGGGTGAGCTCCTCGCCGGACTGCACGACCGGTTCCAGCTGCTGTCCGGAGGTCGTCGTCGACAGCGCCAGCAGACGCTGGAGGCGACCCTGGACTGGAGCTACGACCTGCTCGACCCGGAGGAACAGCGCACCTTCCGCGCGCTGGGCGTGTTCGTCGACGGATTCGACCTCGACGCCGTGGCCGCGGTGGTCGGCGTGCCGCGGGGCGAGGCATCCGACGTCGTTGAGGCCCTCGTGGCGAAGTCCCTGGTCATCCGGGCGGATCAGGACTCGGGCGCCAGATTCGGGCTGCTCGAGACCCTCAAGGCCTATGCCGAGGACCGCCTCCTCGCCGCTGACGAGGGCAGGACCGTGCGGACCCGGCACCTCGAGCACTTCGCCGCCCGGGCGCAGCTCGACTCCCAGACGTGGCTCGCCGAGGTCCGAGTGGCGATCGGTCTGCGTCATGACGTGAGCAATCTGACGGCAGCCGTCGACTGGGCCCTGGCCTCGGGCCGGTGGAAGACGGCGGCGGACCTCCTCGTGGCCGCGGAGCCGTCCTATTCGTTGTTCGGTCGTCCGAGCGAACTCCTGGGACTCATCGAGCGCGCCCTGGCGACGATGACGGACGTCGATCCGGGTCTGACCTCCGAGCTCAAGATGGTGCAGGTCGGCCCACTCATCGTCCTGGATGACTTCGTGCGGGTGCTCCAGGTCGCCGCACTCCTGGGAAGCTCCGCCTCACCCCTGCTCCAGGCGATTGCGGCGGCCGTCTCTGGATGGGTCCTGTTGCTTGCCTCACCCCGCTCGGGATCCGAGCTGCTGCGCCGGGCCGACGAGCTCATCACCGGTGCCGACCACGGCGCACCGGACCGAGAACTCGACAGCGCCAAGGTGTGGCTCTGGTTCGCCGAGGCATCATCGCTCGGGTATCAGGGCGACATCGCGGGTGCACGGGAGAAGGCCCGGGCGTGCGTGGGGTTGGAGAAGGTGAACGACCACCTCACGTCGGTGGGGACGCTCATCGGGGGCGTGCCCGTCCTGGCGACCTGCGAGATCCTGCTCGGGCGACCGGATCGTGCGCTCGACCTCCTGGAGGCGAACCGGGGCCTGGGCCACGGGCTCCTGCAGTTCAGCAACGGCGAGGAACTTCGACCTTTGGCACTGCTGGCCGTCGGGGACGTGGAGCCTGCCGTCGAGGAGATCCGGGCCTATGCCAGGCGGAGCAGGGAGGGCCGCTTCAGCCGGGAGGCGAACGACGCCGTGCTCCTCCTGGCCTCCTTGGCAATGCACGAGGGCGACACCCAGGTCGCTGCTGACCTCCTCATGCACATGGGCATCGGCCGCCAACCGGCGACGATCATGGCGGCGTTCGAGCTGGCCCGTCGGCTCGACATCGAGGACGTCCACGCCGAGTACGTCCGGTCGACGGTCTCGACACCGGGCGGCGACCTCGGGTCGGACGATGCGGACGGTGCGGTGCTGGGTGAGCTCGAGCGACGCAACTGGCTGTGAGGGGGCGACGGTGGGCAGTCGCTCCCCGGTTCCGGCGCCCCGGATTCAACCGGCGATGGGGCCGGCGTCCTCGTAGCCCTGACGGACGCCCCGGCCGGCGTTGCGGGTGAGCTGCTCGGGCTCGTAGAGCATCCAGTAGGCGTTGCGGGCGTGCTTGCGGGCCCGGTTGACGCAGACCACGGCCAGCTTCGCCGGGTCCTCCTCCTCGTTCTCGTGGACGAACACCTCGAGGATGTGGGTGGAGGTCAGCAGCTGGGCCAGCATGATCCCCTGGGACGCCTCGTGGGCGCACACCTGGTCGATGGCGGCCTTGCCCGGCATGCCGAGGGCCACGACAATCCGGCAGTCCTCCTGCTCGATCAGCCGCTTGCAGGCCACGCCCAGGTCCTTGAACCCGGGGACGGTGCGTCGGACGACCTCGAAGGTGGTGCCGTGCCCGGGGCACGAGGCGAGCTCGTCGGTCGCCTCCGCACCCATGTCGTAGCGGGCGAACATGGTGTCGACGACGCCGATACGGTCCATCTGGCCACTCTACCGGGCACCCCTCCGGGGTGGTCACGGCCGGAGCCCGCCCGGAGTGGCGCACCGGTCCCGCCGGGGGCCGCGCCGGTACGCCCGCAGGTGGCGGGTTCCACCACCGGCCGGTTCGACCGGTGTCCTGTGGTGGGCAAGACTCGTCCCCCATGAGCGCCGAGCACCGCCCCGAGCCCGGCGGCGACGACTGGGTGGACCGGGACGTCGCCGTGGTGTGGCACGGGTTCACCCAGATGGCCGCCTATCCGACCAACAGTCCGGTGACGGTGGAGCGCGCCGAGGGGCGCGAGCTGATCGACGTGGACGGGAACCGGTACTTCGACGCCATCTCCTCGCTCTGGGTCACCACGTTGGGTCATCGCGTCCCGGAGCTCGACGCCGCCATCGTCGACCAATTGGGGAAGGTGGCCCACGCGACCCTGCTGGGCAACGGCAGCCGCGCCGTCGTCGAGTTCGCCGAGGCCCTGGCGGAGGTGGTGCCGGTGGACGACGCCCATACCATCTTCGCCTCTGACGGTGCGGTGGCGGTCGAGCAGGCGCTCAAGATCGCCTTCCAGTGCTGGGTCAACCGCGGCCGGCCGGAGCGGAACCGCTTCCTCGCCCTCGGCGACGCCTACCACGGCGACACCGTGGGGGCCCTCTCGCTCGGCGACGGCGGGTTCGGCACGTCGGTGTTCGACCCCCTGCGGTTCCCCGTGGAGCGGACCCCCGGCTACGCCTCGGCCGACTGGGCGACCAAGGCGGTCGCCGCCGT
>CAZULR010000190.1:0-5446 GCA_964621235.1 uncultured Acidimicrobiaceae bacterium | reverse complement strand
TCTACGGCGGCCGGGTCTTCGCCGTGCAGGGCAGCTACGACGACGTCAACCGCCTCTGCGCCGAGCTGACCAGCGAGCAGCCGGAGTGGGCCTTCGTCAACGTCAACGTCCGCACCTACTACGCGGAGGGCTCGAAGACGCTGGCCTTCGAGGTTGCCGAGCAGCTCGGCTGGCAGGCCCCCGACCACGTCGTCGTGCCCATCGGCTCGGGCAGCCAGCTCACCAAGGTGGCCAAAGGCTTCGCGGAGCTCTACAAGGTCGGCCTGCTCGACGAGGAGCCGTCGGTGCGGGTGTCCGGTGCCCAGGCCGAGGGCTGCTCGCCGGTGGCGACCGCCTTCGCCGAGGGGACCGACGCCATCCGGCCGGTCAAGCCGAACACCATCGCCAAGTCGTTGGCCATCGGCAACCCGGCCGACGGCTGGTATGCGCTCGACACCATCCGCAGCTCGGGCGGTGCGTGCGCAGCGGTGACCGACGCCGAGGTGCTCGACAGCATCCGCCTGCTGGCCCGCACGGAGGGGATCTTCGCCGAGACCGCCGGCGGGGTGACGGTCGCCACGCTGGCCAAGCTGGCCGGCCAGGGCGTGATCCGCTCCGACGAGCGCGTCGTGGCCATGATCACGGGCCACGGCCTCAAGACGGTGGAGGCGCTGACCGACGTCGTCGGACCGACCGCCACCATCGCACCCACGCTCGACTCGTTCGCCGAGGCCATGACGGCTGACGCGGCGTCCACCCAGAGGAGTTCCCAGTGATCAAGGTCCGTATCCCCGCGCAGCTGCGCACGCTGACCGGAGGGGTCGGCGAGGTCCCCATCGAGGGCGCCAATGTGGGCGAGGTGCTGAAGGGCCTCGACGCCGCACACCCCGGGTTCGCCGAGCGCATCTTCGACACCGACGGTGGACTGCGCCGGTTCGTCAACGTCTTCCTCGACGAGGAGGACGTCCGGTTCCTCGACGGGCTGGGAACGCCGGTCAGCGACGGCCAGACGCTCTCGATCGTGCCGGCCGTCGCCGGCGGCTGACGCCGGTCGACGTTGGGGCGGGCCGACGGGGCCGCCCACCGGGGCACCGGTACACTGGGAGTCCACGCTGAGCACCCAGGAGCGACCATGACCTCGACCCAAGGATCCACCCCAGGCACCCCTCCGGGCGGTGGGCCGACCGGTGGCACCACCACGAGGACCCGGTCGACGGGGGCGTCGTTCGGCACCGTCTCCAACTTCAACCGGATGACCACCACGTTCGTGGGGGAGACCGGTACCGCGCCCGCCAACTGGAAGCAGCAGCCCGACGGCAACTGGTGGCTGTGGGACGGGGCGCAATGGCACCTGCAGCCCCAGGGCCCGCCGCCGGCGCCGCCGGTGGCCGGTGGCACGGCCCGGTTCACCTCCGACGGCGCACTCAACAAGGCGGGCCTGCTGGGCCTGCTTGCCCTGGTGGTGGGCGCGGTCGCCTACATCGCCGACGCCCCGCTCGGGCTGGCGTGGATCGGCATGTTCGTCGGCCTGGGCGTGGCGCTCTGGTGCTCGTTCTCACCACGCCGTGCGCCGGTGCTGGCCCCGATCTTCGCGGTGGTGGAGGGTGGCGTCCTCGGCGTGATCTCGAAGTACTACGCGGGCCAGAGCACGCACGTGGTCACGCTCGCCATCGTCGGTACCGTCGCCGTGGTCGCCGCGGTCTGGGCCGTCTACCGGACGGGGCTCGTCAAGGTCGGACCGCGGTTCTTCAAGATCACGCTGGTGGCCGGTGTCGGGATGATCGCCGTCATGCTCACGGCCATCCTGACGGGGTGGGGCCTGAGCGGCATCAGCGGGTTCCTGATCTTCGGCGTCCTCTACCTCATCCTCGCGGTGATGAACCTGTTCGTGGACTTCAGCTTCGTGGACCGGGCCGAGGCCGCCGGCCTCGACGCAGACGCCGAGTGGTTCTCCGCGTTCATGCTGCTGCAGTCGTCGATGATGGTGTACTTGGCGCTGCTCCGGATCTTCGGCGGTCGGAACTAGTCCTCGGGCCGCCGCGGACTCAGGCCGCCAGGCCGTGCAGGATGAAGTCCACGGTGTCCGCCGCGGCCTGTGACCGGCCCTGGGGGGCCGGATCCTCGGCCCGCACCGCCATGGCCCCGTACACCTGCTGGCCGATGAGCGTGGTGGCCAGGTCCGGGTCGACCCGGCGCAGGTCGCCCCGCTCGATACCGTCGACCACGAGGTCGCGGATGAGCCCGGCGATGGCCAGGCCGATCAGTGCGAGTTCGCTCCCGACGGCCTCGGCACCGTCCGTCGGCGCCCCCTGGGTGATCAGGGCGAGGCGGAAGAACGCCGGGTTGTCGTCGACACGGGCCAGCATCTCCTCGATGAGGGCGGTCAGGCGACGGGCCGGGTCGCTGTCCTCACGCCACGTCGTGGCGACGGCCTCGACCAGCTGGTTGTGCATGCGCTGCAGGCAGGCGCGCAGCAGTTCGTCGCGGTTGGCGAAGTACACGTAGACCGTCGACCGGGCCACGCCGGCCTCGGAGGCGATCTCGTCCATCGAGACGTCGGTCGTGCCCCGCTCGCCGAACAGGCGGCGTGCGACGTCGATGACCTGGTCCCGGCGGAAGTCCCGGATGACCTCCTTCAGATCGTCGGAGGTCCGGCGGGCTCCCACCTACCCGCCGACTCGGGGGCCGGCCGGGAAGGAGATCGGGATGTGCTTGACGCCGCTGATGAAAGCCGACTGCAGTCGCTGGACCTCGCCGGACAGCTCCATGTCGGGCATGCGGTCGAGCAGGTGCTCGAACATGACCCGGATCTCCATTCGGGCCAGGTTGGCCCCGAGGCAGAAGTGCGGCCCGCCGGCGCCGAACGCCATGTGCGGGTTGGGGTTGCGGGTGATGTCGAACGTCTGTGGGTTCTCGAACGCCAGCTCGTCACGGTTGGCGGAGATGTGGAAGAAGACCACTTTGGAGTCGGCCTCGATCTTCTGGCCGCCCAGCTCGAAGGCGGACGTCGTCTGGCGGCGGAAGTTCATCACCGGGGTCACGTAGCGCAGCATCTCCTCGACGGCGTCGGGCAGGAGTGCGCGGTCGTCGCGCAGCTTCTGCCACTGGTCCGGGTTCTCGAAGAAGGTGGCCATCGCCCCCGAGATCAGGTTCCGGGTCGTCTCGTTGCCGGCCACGGTCAGCAGCAGGAAGAAGAGCTCGAGCTCGAACGACGACAGCTGCTCGCCCTCGATCTCGACCTGGGTGAGCACACTCATCAGGTCGTCGTGGGGATCGGCGCGCTTCTTGCCGAACAGTTCCGAGGCGTAGGCGTAGAGCTCCATGGACGCCATCTGGGCGGCCTCGCCGGCCGTCTGGTACTCGGGATCGTCCGAACCGATCATGCGGTTGGACCAGTCGAACATCCGGTGGCGGTCCTCGTTCGGAACGCCGAGGAGCTCGGCGATGACCACGAGGGGGAGCTCGGCGGCGATGTCGGTGACGAAGTCGGCCGAGCCCTGCTCGATCACCGAGTCGATGATGTCGTCGGTGGCGACATGGATGCGCTCGTGGAGCTGGTTGACCATCCGGGGTGTGAAGCCCTTGTTGACGAGACGCCGGTAGCGGGTGTGGAGCGGCGGGTCCATGTTGAGCATGACCATCTGCTGCGCCGCGAGGTCGTCCTCGGCGAGATCCCAGAGATAGGTGGCTTTCCGGGCCGACGAGAAGTGCTCGTAGTCACGGTTGACCTGCGTCGCCTCGGCGAGCGTGGTCACCGCCCAGAAGCCGGGGCCGTCCTCCTCGTCGTGCCAGGAGACCGGTGCGTGCTGGCGGAGGTAGGCGAACCACTCGTGGGGGACCCGCTGTGCGAAGACCTTCGAGTCGAGCAGGTTGATGTCGTCGAGGCTGACCCCGCTGATGTCCAATTCCGTCTGACTCATGTCGGACGCCCCCTCCCGTTCATCGGACACCGTGTCCGAAAGAGAGGATCGTACGTCCGACCAGCCGGGGTGTCAACGACGTGTCCATTGTGGGCCGGCACGCCGGGCCGGGCCGGGTAGGACGTGCAGCCCGTCCACCGGCCCGACTCCGCCACCCCGGCGGTTCACTCCGACCAGTTGACGGCTCCGTCGATGATGACCCTCGGCTCCTCGGTCAGCACGACCTCGAGGTGGTCGGTGTCCAGGAACTTGGCGATGTCCTCCATCATGGCGGGGAAGTCGTCCTCGGTCATGTGGGCGAAGTACGCGTCCATCGACTCGAACCACTGCACGGTCACCCCGTCGTAGCCGGACCGGTCGTCGTCGTCCCGGTAGTCAGTGAGCGGGCGCGGATTCTGCTCGTAGCGGATGACGTACTTGGCGGCGCTCGAGTTGGCGATCAGGGGCCCGTGGTGCTCGCGCCAGTACTCGTGGAACTCGGCGGGGGTGAGCCCCTCCTTGCGCCTGAGCATGCAGGTCAGCTTGATCATGGTCGTGTCCTCTCCCGGTGACGGATGCCGATGGAGGTCGCGGAAGCCTCCCGGCCCGGCCCAGAGGTTGCCCTGCCGGGCCATCGCAGGCAAGCCGGGGAACTCAGCGGACCGTCGCGCAGAAGAGGTCGGCGATGTAGGGCAGGCCGATCGGCGGCCCGAGGCGGTCGGCCAGGGCGGCCACCTCATCGAGGATCTGCCGCCTCCGCTCCTCGGGCAGGACGGCGATGTAGCTGCGGGAGGCCACCTGCTCGACGAACGCGACGCGGTCGAGCTGCTGGACGAACCGGAACTGCGTGCGCTCGACGGGCCCGAACAGCCCCGAGGCGTCGATGACCGAACCGAAGTCCATCCCCGGCGGGTAGGGCTGGTGCACGTCCCACTTGCTGATCCGGGTCAGCTCGGCGACGACGGGGTCCGCCTCGTCGCGCTCGTTCCACACCAGGCCGAGGCCGCCGCCGGGACGCAGCACCCGGGCGATCTCGGCCAGGGCCACCGGTGCGTCGAACCAGTGGAACGCCTGGGCCACGGTCACGGCGTCGACGGACCGGTCGCCGAACGGCAGGGCCTCGGAGGTGGCCCCCACCTGGGGCGCTCCCGGTACGGCACCGGCGAACACTTCGCGCATGGACGCCGACGGCTCCGCGGCCACGACCGATGCGCCACGTGCGGCCAGCTCCCTGGTCAGCTTGCCGGTTCCGGCGGCGATGTCGAGGACGCGGCTGCCGGACACGATGCCGAGCCTGTCGACGAGGTGGTCGACCGCCTCGTCCGAGTAGCCGGGCCGGGCCCGCTCGTAGAGTGCGGAGCCGGTCGAGAACCCCGACCGTCCGAGGAGGGACTTGTCTCCCAGGACCCGCGAGACCTCGGGCCCCAGGCCGCCACCCTGAGCTGTGGTGTCGTCGTCACTCACGTCCCCATCGTAGGGAGGACGGCCCGGCTGGTGCCGGGCCGTCGAACGCGCGTCGGATCGTCGGGGAGGCCACCGGTCAGATACCGTCGCGGGGTGAGCGCAGC
>CAZULR010000189.1:0-5471 GCA_964621235.1 uncultured Acidimicrobiaceae bacterium | reverse complement strand
GCCGACTGGTCCTTCTACGAGTCGACCCACATCACGTTCGACAACATGCGCTTCGGTCGCCCGGCCGAGGACGTCACCGAGGAGGCCAGTGACTTCCTGCGGTTCAACAGCGGCATCTTCAGGGAGGAGGTGGCGCTCATCGGTGAGGCGCTCGGTGCCGGCCTCGACGACATCACCTCCGAGGTGGAGCTCACCGTCGCCGCGGAGGACCACGAGGTCTTCGGGATCACGCTGGCCGCTGGCACCGTCGCCGGCCAGCGTTGGCACTGGCGCGGCCTGCGCGCCGGACGCTGCCTGGTCGAGATCGAGACGCTGTGGACCGTGGGCGGCGAGTACCCTTCGCACTGGCCCACCCCGTTGGACGGATGGACGCTTACCCTGGAGGGCGAACCGTCGATACGCGCCCACCTCCTCACCCTGATGTCCTACGAGCGGGCCCTCCCGCTGGCCGAGCACGTGCGGGCGGCCAGTGTGGCGACGGCCATGCAGGCGATCAACGCGATTCCGGCGCTGTGTGCGGCGCCCGCCGGCGTGCGGACGATGGCCGACCTCCCCCTCGTCCGGGCCGGCTCCGGCTTCGGCAACGTGGCGCCAGTACCCCCGTTCTGACGGCGCCGGCACGGTTCGTGCCGCACCCGACCGGCCAGTCCGGGCCCGTCCCCGCCGGCCTCAGGTGCCGTGCGGCACGAAGTCTGGGTCGGGCTCGAAGAACTGCAGGGCCACGGCCTCGATGGCGAGTGAGTAGAGCGTCCATTCCTGCAGTCCGCCTGCCGGGCCGGTGGGCAGGTCGAGGGTGACGGCCGCACGCTCGACGTGCCGGCGGAGCGAGTCCCCCTCCGACAGGGCCGACACGGCCATGGTGAACTGCCGGACCGTCCTCGGCGACCTGGGGCGCAGGCCGAGCAACGTCACGAGCCCGCCGTAGACGCCTTCCCAGTACGCGGTCACCAACTCGTAGCCCTCGGAGAGCGCCGCACACATCCGCTCGCGCTGGTCCTCGTTGGACGTCGACGAGGCGATGGCGACGACACTGATCCACAGAGGCCAGCTCGACGATGTCGCGATCGCCTCGCGGCTGGTGGCGCCCGCCACCCGACAGAGCTCCGAAAGGCCTCGCATCCGACCCTCCTCCGAGGAGAGGTCGACGCTGGCCAGGACCTCCGCGACCGCGGCCATCGTGGCGTCCACCTCGGGCCGCTGCTCGTCCTGGGCGATGGCCACCAGGACGTCCGCCTGGTAGTCGGCCTGGTTGTCCCAGATGCGCCTGATGACCGAAGCGTTGGTCAGGTGGCGGCCGGTGTCGCGTTCGACCCGGTCGAACACCCGCTTGAACGTGAGGTTGCTGGACCCGGTCTCGATGCCCTCCTCCTGGAGGATCGCCCGGCCTGTGGCCAGCATGAGCTGGCGCAGCTCGCTCTTGGGCTGGCGCTTCCGGCTCCTCGGTCCCGACGCAGACACGCCGGGCGCCGCCGTGTCTGCAGGGTCCACTCTCCCATCTTGCACCTCTGAGTTGCAGTTGTCTACAGCGGCGCACGACGGGGGCCGGACGACCGCCGGGTGCGCCCTTCCCCGGGCCCCGTCGGAGGAGGCGTCCCGGTCAGGACCCGGTCCACCCCGAGGGGCGCGTGTCAGCTCGGACGTAGAGCGGGTGGCGCGGCTGTCCACCTTTCGTCGTCGCCAGTGCCAGAGTCTGTACCGAGTTGTCCGCCAGCCGTCCGGCGACCTCGGCGCCGCGCCCCAGGTGGGTGCCGTGAGCGCCCCAGGCGACCACCACCCGGTCGGCCGCCGAGGCGGCGTCGAGGATGGCCCGGTCGTTGGCCGCGCCGACCGGTGCCGCCGCCCGGAGCAGGTCCCGGGGGTCGGTGGCCCGGAAGGCGAAGAGGTTCACCACTTCGATCGAGCCGAACCCCCAGTCGCGGGCGAAGCCGACGCAGCGCCGGACCGTCGGGTCGAGCACCTCGGCATCGGCGGTCGACGGGTTCAGCATGACGAACGCCACCACTGGTCCGGTCGGATCC
Organism: uncultured Acidimicrobiaceae bacterium; assembly: GCA_964621235.1. Taxonomy (GTDB): domain Bacteria; phylum Actinomycetota; class Acidimicrobiia; order Acidimicrobiales; family RAAP-2; genus Bog-756. Next base: position 3,453 of record CAZULR010000189.1, on the reverse strand, counting down.
CACGTCCGCGACAGCCGGTACCGGTAGGCGCGTGTGGGGTCGAAGGTGGCGGTGGCGTCACCGTGGGGACCGGTCGACCGGTCGACCACCTCGTCTCCGGCGCATTCGGACATCGCACGCCCCTCCCCGGGCCCGGCGCGCGGCGGGACCCACCGGGCACGGCACCGTACCGCTACGGGCCGGGCCGGGCGACCTGAGGATCCGTACCACCTGCTGATGGGAGCCACCGGTGGGTCCGTGCCACCGGTCCCGGGTGGCACAATGGCACCGGCACCGGCACCAACCGCCGCCCCCATCCGATCGGAGCCCGTATGGCCGTCACCTCGACGCGGTCCAGTTACAAGGTCACCTTCACGGTCCTGCTCCTCGGGACGATTGCCTACTCGCTCCTGCAGTCGCTGGTGTCGCCGGTCCTGCCGACGATCCAGCACGATCTCCACACCTCCCAGAACACCGTCACCTGGGTACTGACGGCGTTCCTGCTGTCGGCGTCGATCTTCACGCCGATCCTGGGGCGGGTCGGCGACATGGTCGGCAAGGAGCACATGCTGGTGGTCACGCTGGCCGCGCTGGCCGCCGGATCGGTGGTGGCCGGCCTCGCCCACAGCATCACCGTGCTGATCATCGCCCGGGCCATCCAGGGTGTCGGCGGTGCCGTGCTGCCCCTGTCGTTCGGCATCGTGCGCGACGAGTTCCCGGGGGTGAAGGTGGCCGGCGCCGTCGGCATCATCGCCGCCATGGCCGCCGTCGGCGGCGGAGCGGGCATCGTGCTGGCTGGGCCGATCGTCCTCCACCTGAACTACCACTGGCTCTTCTGGATCCCGATGATGATCGCCGTGGTCGCCACCCTCTGCGCCTGGTTGTTCGTCCCGGAGTCCCCGGTGCGCACTCCCGGCCGGATCAGCTGGCTGGCCGCCGTCCTCCTGTCGGCGTGGCTGGTCGCCCTGCTGCTCGGGGTGAGCGAGGCGCCGGCCTGGGGCTGGGGCTCCCCCAGGGTCATCGGACTCGTCGTGCTGGCCGTCGTGCTCGCCGTCGCCTGGGTCTGGGTCGAGCTGCGGGCCAAGGAGCCGCTGGTGGACATGCACATGATGCAACGTCGCGCCGTGTGGACCAACAACCTCGTGGCTTTCATGTTCGGCATCGGCATGTACGCAGTGATCGGCTTCCTGCCCGAGTTCGTCCAGACCCCCACCTCGACCGGCTACGGCTTCGGGGCCAGCATCATCCAGTCGGGCCTCTTCCTGCTGCCCCTCACCGTGACCATGTTCATCGGCGGACTGCTGTCCGGGCGGATCGCCGCCACCATCGGCTCGAAGTCGGCGGTCATCATCGGGTCCACGGCCTCGACCGCCGCCTACCTGCTGCTCGCCTTCGCCCACTCCGAGAAGTGGCAGATCTACCTGGCCAGCACCCTCCTCGGCATCGGCCTGGGACTGGCCTTCTCGGCCATGTCGAACCTCATCGTCCAGGCGGTCCCACCGGCCCAGACCGGCGTGGCCAGCGGTATGAACGCCAACATCCGCACCATCGGCGGAGCCATCGGCGCCGCCGTCATGTCGAGCATCGTGGCCTCGCAGATCCTGGCGGACGGGTACCCCTCCGAGTCGGACTACACGAAGGGCTTCCTGTTCCTGGCTGTCATGACCGTGGTGGCGATCGTGGCGGCACTGCTGATCCCCCGGTCGCCGGGGACCGGGGCCGACCCCGACCTCGCCCACCACCTCGAGCACGCCGAGCTGGCCGTCGTGCCCGGCGGGTCGATCGCCGAGTACTGACCGGGGCGGTCCGACTCGGGACGAACGACCCTGGGGGACGCGACCTCCAGGACCTACGATCGTGGGAGGGCCGGCACCTGCCGGCCCTCCCGGAGGCCTTCCGGGTACGAGACACCGGAGCGACCATGAGTGGAACCGAAACCTTCGATCAGGGCGACGACGCCGCCGACGAGGCGGCGCGGCTCGATCCCGAGTTCCTCGAGGAGATGGAGCTCGACCCCTCGCTCGACCCCCACTTCCAGGTCGACGAGAAGGAGCTCGAAGAGGCCGGTGCCGAGCTCGACGACCCCGAGCAGATCGCCACGCTGGACGGCCTGATCGACGATCCGGACGGCCTCGGTGAACCGTCACGGCTGACGCGGGCCCGGGAGGAGGACCCCGAGGGGTGGGACCTCGACGCACCGATCGTGGCCGGCGATCCCGAGGGCTTCGTCGAGGACACCGACGGCGAGCCCACCATCGACTGACGCTCAGGCGGGCGTGGCCCGCAGTTCCACGCAGCGCGTGCCGCTGTAGATGGACGGCATGCAGCGGTTGCAGTGGATGCACAGCCCCGCGTCGCGTCGCCCCTGTTCCCAGCGATCGACCAGGTCGGGCTCCCGCAACAGGGCGCGGGCCATGGCCACGAACGAGAACCCCTCGGCCAGGGCGTCCTCCACGGTGTCGAGGCGGTTGATCCCGCCGAGCAGGATGAGCGGCAGGTCGAGGGCGGCCAGGAACTGGCGGGCCTGCTGTTCGAAGTAGCCCTCCTCGAACGGGTACTCCTTCAGGAACCGCCTCCCCACCAGCGAGAACCCGAGCCGCAGCGGCTGGGGAAGCGTGGCGGCGAACTCCTTGCGCGGCGCGTCGCCCCGGAACAGGTACATCGGGTTCGACAGCGAGCTCCCACCGGTCAGCTCCAGGGCGTCGAGGTGACCGTCGGCCTCGAGCGCGGCGGCCACGTCGATGCTCTCCGGCACGGCGAGGCCGCCCGGGACGCCGTCGGCCATGTTCAGTTTGGCGGTGACCGCCACGGTGTCCCCGGCCCCCTCGCGTACCGCGGCCACCACGGCCCGGGGGAAGCGCATCCGGTGCTCGAGTGGACCACCCCACGCGTCTGTCCGCTTATTGAGCCGGGGGGACAGGAACGAGCTGAGGAGGTAGTTGTGGCCGAGGTGGACTTCGATGCAGTCGAACCCCGCCTCGACGGCGACCGCCGCCCCCCGCCGGTAGTCGTCGGTGATCCGCTCGATGTCCGCCGGCGTCGCGGCGCGGGTCAGTGCCCCCGACGCGCCGAAGCGTCGGCTGGGCGACAGCGACGGGGCACGGTTGGACTTCGAGTTGGCCACCGGGCCTGCGTGGCCGACCTGCGCGGAGGCCAGGGCCCCGGCCTCGTGGACGGCCGCGGTCAGCCGGCGCAGGCCGTCGACCGCGGCAGGACCGAGCTGGATGCAGTGCCGGTCGGTCCTGCCCTCGGGCGAGACGGCCAGGTACGCCACCGTCGTCATGGCCACGCCTCCTCGGGCCACCCGCTCGTGGAAGGCGACGAGGTCGTCGGTCACCTCCCCACGGGGCGACGCACCCTCGAACGTGGCCGACTTGATGATCCGGTTCTTCAGCGTCAGCGGGCCGAGCCGGGCCGGGCCGAAGACGGGCGGCGGTGTTGCGGGTGCCTCCGTCATCGTCTCACCCGCCTTCG
>CAZULR010000188.1:0-5472 GCA_964621235.1 uncultured Acidimicrobiaceae bacterium | reverse complement strand
CGGTCGAGACCACGGCGCTGGGGGCGGCCACCATGGCCGGCCTCGCCGAAGGCGTCTGGGGCTCGCTCGACGACCTGACCACCCTGTGGTCGGCCGAGGCCACCTTCACCCCCGAGGCCGACCCGGCCCTCGCCGAGCTGGCCCATGCGGCCTGGACGCGCTCGGTGGACCGGTCACGCGGCTGGGCAGCCGGGGGCGACCCGGGCTGACGTCGTCAGGCCAGCTCGCGCCAGCCGTGGTCGGCGAGCTCCGACATGATGGCGATCCACTGGCGCTCCCGGGTCCGGAAGACCGGCGTGGAGCGCCCGACCACCAGGACGACACCGGCGCGCACCAGCTCGGCGGCGGCTACCCCCGGGCTCGGGTCCGCACCGTCGCCCCCGGTCATGTCCGCCCCGACGGGCGACGCCGTCGGGGCGACCGCCCACAGCGCCATGGCCCGCACCTCGTCGTCCTCGGGAGCGTCACCGTGCCTGCTCGTCACCCGGGTCGTGTCGGCATCGACGATGGCCACGAAGTCGGCCACCAGGCTGCGCTGCACCCGGGAGGCCAGATGGTCGAGCAGGGCGTCCGAGGAGGTCTGGACGAACAATTCGGTGGCGATGTCCAGCAGCTCGGCGTGACGGTCGGGCAGTGCGCCCTCGACCGGCCGGAGGGCCTCGATGGAGACGCCGTCGACCTCGAGGATCTCGTCTCGCAGCAGGCCCAACAGGTGGTCCCCGGCGAGGCCGACGCCCAACTCGTCCACGACCGCGCCATTGTCCCGCTGGAGGATGTCGATGGACACGACGTCGCCGCCGACCGAGCCGATCCGGCTGGCCACGGCGCCGAGGGCGCCGGGTCGGTCGGGCAGCTGGACGCGGATCAGGTAGTTGGGCACGGGGTCAGGGTAGAGGCGGATTGTGTCAGCACGGTTTCGTCCGGGTTACGAACTCAGGCCGGGGCGACCGCAGGGTCGCCGTCCCCGGGGGCGACCTTCTTGCGGCTCGCGTACTGATCCACGTACTCCTGGCCCGAGAGTTCGGCGATGCCGGCCATGAGGGCGTCGGTGAGCGCCCGCAGCTCCACCTGGTCGGCGTCGCAGCGGGGACCCTCGCCGGCCGGGCGCCCGGGCGTGCACTCCCCCGTCGTCACCAGCCGCCCCGCCACCTCGTAGGCGACGGGCGGGCCGAAGCGGACGGTCACGGCGTGGAACGGCCGCATCACCATCGATCCGGGCGGTTGGACCTTGCGGGTCCCCAGCAGGCCCACGGGGATCACGGGTACGTCGCAGCCGAGTGCGAGGCGGGCGACACCCGTCTTGCCCTTGTGGAGACGCACGTTGGGCGCCCGGGTGCCCTCGGGGTAGATGGCGAGGACCCCCCCTCCCTGGAGCACGGCGGTCGCCGTGTCGAGCGCCCGCTGGGAGGCGTCGCCCCCGCTGCGGTTCATGGGGATCTGCCCGGCGGCCCGGAAGAACCAGGACGTCTTCCAGCTGTCGAAGTACTCGGCCTTCGCGACATAGGTGACCCGGCGGCGGACGACGAGCGGGAGGAAGAACGAGTCGCAGAAGGACTGGTGGTTGGCGGCCAGGATGACGGGACCGTCGGCGGGGATGTATTCGCGCCCCTCGACCCGCACGCGCCACAGCAGGTAGAGGAACGGGCTGATGATCGCCTTCATGATCCAGTAGGCCACGGGGCAACGGTATCCCCGCGTGTGCTGTACTGCACTGATGACGCACGGCACGGTGGCAACCCCCGCTCCCGCACCCCCTGACACCCCTTCCGACCAGGGACCCTGGCAGATCCAGGGCCGCACCGTCGGACTCCCCGTCGAGGTCCGGCGGGCCGCACAGTGGGGGGTCCAGTACCTGGTGCCGGCCCGCGCCGCCCAGCGGATCGTCGACCCGACCGGACTCGAGGTGACCGGCCCCCTCCCGGGCAAGGCGCTCCTGGCCCTGGCCGTCTGCCGCTACGACGACACCGACCTCGACCCGTACCACGAGGTGGCCGTCAGCTTCGTGGTACGGCCCCACGACGCTCCGCCCCGGCCGACGGCCGTGGATCGGCTGCGGGAGTTCGCCACGGGGTCCATCGGCGCCTACATCCACCGCCTGCCCGTCGACCAGTCGTTCACCTGCGAGGCCGGCCGGGACATCTGGGGCTTTCCCAAGTGGGTCACCACCATCGACATCGACGAGCCCGAACCGGGCGACACCGGCAGGGCGACAGGCACCACGGTGCGCCTCGTCGACGACGGCGCACACGTGCTGTCGCTGACCATGGCGGCCGGCGGGCCGGTCCGGCTCCCCTCCCAGGCGCCGCCGAGCTACTCGTTCCGGGACGGCGTCCTGCGGCGGACGGCATGGGAGACGTCGGGCGAGGGGGTGGCCGGACGACCCGGTGGAGCGACCCTCGTCCTGGGTGACCACCCGATGGCCGACGAACTCCGCTCCCTCGGCCTGCCCAAGCGGGCCGTGTTCACCTCGTCCACCGCCCGGATGCGGGCCACGTTCGGCGCAGCCCAGATCGTCACCGCCCGGCCGCGCTGAGCCGGCTCCCCCGTCCGTCCGCCGGACCGGGGACTCACGGCAGGAGGAGTTGCCCGTAGCGGCCCGGCCGACCGGGGTGGCGGTGACGGCGCGACCGCGGCCGTCGTCGTCAGAGTCGACGGCGGGCGTCACCCCGGGCCGGCCGCCGCCGGTCAGCGGGGCCGGTCGCCCTTGACGGTGATGCGGCGCATCCGGCGGCGGTGCCCCCGATAGTCGAAGAGCGCATAGTGCTGGACACTCCGGTTGTCCCACATCGCCACCGACCCCGGTGACCACCGGAACCGGCACGTGAACGGCTCCCGCACCGCATGGTCGAACAGGAACCCCAGGAGCGCCTTGGACTCGTCCGGTCGCATCCCCTCGATGCCGACGGTGAACGCCCGGTTGACGTAGAGCGCCTTCTCGCCGGTCTCGGGATGCGTGCGGACCAGGGGGTGGCGCACGACCCGGTCGGCGTCCGGCATTGGCTTCGTCCGCATGGACCTCGAACGTGTCGAGTAGCCACCTTCGGCGAACTGGGGTCCGGCCGAGTGCTTCGCCACGAGACCGTCGAGGAGGGCCTTCATCGTGTCCGACAGTGTCTCGTAGGCGGCGTGCTGGTTGGCGAACAGGGTGTCGCCGCCGAACGGGGGCACGTCGACCGCATAGAGGATCGAGCCCAGGTCGGGCTCCTCGAGAAAGGTCACGTCGCTGTGCCATCCACCGCCGAAGTTGAGCCGGTCGTCGGGCTCCGTGATGATCTCGATCAGCTCGGGGTGGGCATCCATGCCCTCGACGAACGGGTGGGTGTCGAGGTCACCGAAGTAGCGACCGAACCGCAGCTGGGCCTCCGGACTCAGGTCCTGGTCGTGGAAGAACAGGACGTGATGGACGAGGAATGCCTCGCGGATCTCGGCCACCGGCCCTGCGGCCAGCGGCTCGGACACGTCCACGCCGCGCACGACGGCGCCGACGGCGCCCGAGACCGGCTCGACGACGATCATCGGACCCATCCTGGCACGCGGTCCGGGGCCAACGGTCCCCGGGCCGCGCACGACCGGTGCCTCAGCCCGGGCACAGTCCGAGACCTTCGAGCACGGCGCGGCACTGCTCGGGCCCGTGCACCTGCTCGGCCCGGAAGCCGTAGGACCGGGCGGCGTCGACGTTCTGGACGACGTCGTCCAGGAAGAGGACCCGATCCGGCTCGGCCGGCACCCGTTCGCCGACGGCCTCGAACATCTCCCGGTCCGGTTTGACGAGTCCCAGCTCGAAGGAGAGGAACGAGTGGTCGAACACCTCGAGCAGCGGCCAATGCTGCGACTGGTACGACCAGTGCACGACGTTGGTGTTGCTGCAGCACCCGATCGGAACCGACCCCTGCACGTCCTCGAGCAACGCCGCGGATCCGGCGAAGGGACCGATCGGCCAGGCCTCGAAGATCTGCAGGAACCGATCGGGTGGCACCCCGAGCTGCCAGTCGGCGACGACACCCTCCGCGAACTCGTCGGGTGTGCATCCGCCCCTCTCGAAGCGACGGACCCACGGACACCCGAGCCACCGCTCCCACATCTCCTCGTCACTCCCGAGTCCGGCCAGTTCCCGGAACGCCGCCAGTCCGCCCAGTTCGATCAGGACTCCACCGAGATCGAACAGGACGAAGTCGACGGCGCGGTCAGGCACGTCCCGAACCGTAGTGCCCGGTCACCCCGTACGAGACCGGCTCGGGTCCCGTGGACATCCCACGTCGCCAACGGCACACCAGGGTGCGGCCGGCCCGGCCCTCGGAGTGTGCGGCCGGCCTCAGTGCAGCCGGGTCAGGGCCTTGCGCATGCCGCGCACGCTCTGGCCGATGCGCTGCTCGTTCTCGATGAGGGCGAAGCGGACGTGGCCGTCGCCTCCCGGCCCGAAGCCGACGCCGGGCGAGGTGGCCACGTCGCCCTCCTCGATCAGGAACTTGGCGAACTCGAGCGATCCCATCTCCTGGTACGGCTCGGGGATCGGCGCCCACACGAACATCGTGCCCCGCGGCGGCTTCACGTCCCACCCGATCCGCTTCAGCCCGTCGCACAGGGCGTCGCGCCGCGACTGGTAGATGTCGTTGATCACCTTCGGGTAGTCCGGCGCCTCGTTCATGGCCACGATGGCCGCGATCTGGATGGGCTGGAAGGTGCCGTAGTCGAGGTAGCTCTTCAGCTTGGTGAGAGCCTGGACGATCTCGGCGTTGCCGACCAGGAACCCGACCCGCCACCCGGCCATCGAGAACGACTTCGTCATCGTGTAGAGCTCGACGGCCACGTCCTTGGCCCCCGGCACCTGCAGGATCGACGGCGGCGTGTAGCCGTCGAAGGCGATGTCGGCGTAGGCGAAGTCGTGGACCAGCACGATGTCGTGCTCCCGGGCGAACTCGACGATCCGGGTCATCCAGGCCAGGTCCACGCACTGGGTGGTCGGATTGTGGGGGAAGGAGAGGACGACGACCCGCGGCTTGGGCCACGCCGACTCCCACGCCTCCATCAGGTTGTCGAAGAACGCGGCGCCACCCTCGGCGCTGTCGACGCCCTCGCCGCTCGGTGTGTCGAGCCGGACGTGGCGGATGTCGGCCCCGGCGAAGAGCGGTGCGTAGATGTGGATCGGGTAGGACGGGGACGGCACCAGCACGGTGTCGCCCGGCCCGGCCAGCACCCACATCAGGTGGGACAGCCCCTCCTTGGCGCCGATGGTGGTGACCACCTCGGTGTCGGGGTCGAGCTCGACGTCGAACTTGCGCGCGTAGAGGTCGGCGATGGCCTTGCGGATCTTCGGGATGCCGCGGCTGGCCGAGTAACGGTGGTTGCGTGGGTTGCGTGCGGCCTCGGCCAGCTTCTCCACCGCCACGTCGGGCGAGGGGAGGTCGGGGTTGCCGAATCCCATGTCGATCACGTCGCGCCCGTCGTGGCGCGCCGCTGCCTTCAGGTCGTTCA